>JBLMYE010000184.1:0-5071 GCA_050258115.1 Deltaproteobacteria bacterium
ACGCAGCGCTGGCCCGTATCGAAGACGGCACCTACGGGTACTGCGAAGAGACCGGGGAGCCCATCGGCCTGAAACGGCTCGACGCGCGTCCGATCGCGACGCTGTCGCTGGAGGCGCAGGAGCGCCATGAACGGCGGGAACGGGTCTATCGGGAAGACTGACCTGGGCGTGATCGTGCCGCCTGTATCAATTCCGACCGCGCGTTAACGTCTGCTCAATTTTTTCCGTACACACTCCGAATATGCCGCCGGCGCGGTCTGTCGCGGAGTTGCTGTTTATGCTGTCCCTTTTTTCGATCCTGAAATGCAGCGGCGGACACTGGTGCCGTTGGACGCTCGCGTGGGGCTTGTTCGTGATCGTGGTCCACGGTCTCGCCATGACCGGGTCGGAGGGCGCCGACGCCGAACGCGCGGCCTACAACGCGGCTGTCACGCAGGGCGCCTTCGGTCAGGGCGGACAGACACGGCCCCTGCCCGGGAAGGTTCAGGTCGCGGTCGTGTCGGTGAGCACGTTCGATCCCGCCGCGTTCGATGCCGAGCAATTCTTCGATAACGACGACCTGCCACCCGCCCCCTAGGTTCGCTTCACGATCGGCGTCTCGACCGGAATTCTGCTTCGGTCACGGTCGCGTCCGGTTCTGTTTGGGAGGGCGTTGCGGATTGTGACACATCTGCCGCGCGGACCTCCTGCACGCGTTGAACCAGAGTTTTAACGAAATCCAGATCACGCAGGTGGATGTCGTGCTGGGCGTAGGGCATCTCGATTCCGTTTTCGCGGAACGCCTTGACGATGCGATGGCGCAGGTCGGACATCGCCGCGCCGCGCCTGTTGTAGTCGGCGACACTGGCCGACAAAGAGAATTCAAAGCCGTTGGGCCCGAAACTGTCGAACGACGCGCTGGGTTTTGGCTGCTGAAGTATAACGGGGCATTCGGCGGCGACCGTCTCGAGCACCTGGCGCACCTTTTCCGGATCAACCGCGTAGGTAGTCTTGACCGGGACGCTCACGCTGGAGAGCGCATTGCGGTGGGTCCAGTTGAGGAAGGAATTGGTGATCAGTTCCGAGTTGGGAACTATGAGCGTGGCGCGATCGCCGGTTTCGATCTCGGTCGAGCGGACTGAAATGTTGCGCACGCGGCCCGTCTGGCCATTCACGACGATCAGGTCTCCGACCTTCAGAGGTCTCTCGAAGAGCAGGATCAGGCCCGACACGAAATTGTTGATGATCGATTGAAGGCCGAAGCCGATACCGACCGAGAGAGCGCCGGCCACGATGGCGATATTGGTGATGTCGAGGCCCGCATAGGAAAGTGCGACGAGGAGGGCCACCCCGAAGCCTGCGTATCCAATGGCTTTGTGGATCGAGTTGGCGACGCCCGGATCGATCCGCGCGGTGGTCAGCACGCCGCTGCCGATCCACCTCTGAAAGGCGCGGGTGACGAATAAGAGTGCCGCGAAAAGCGCGACCGACGTGAGGATCTGGGCCAGAGAAATCCGGACGTGGCCGACCTGGAAGCCGAACACGATTGACTTCAGCCACTCCAGCGTATCGGGCAGCGCGAAGCCCCAGGTCACCAGAACGAAGGGGAGCGCCGCGAGGGCGAGAATGCCATCCATCGCGAATGCGACGAGCCGGGTCACGGTCCGCGACTGGGCATCGTCCAGCCCGAGGCGCTCGTGCATGACGCGGCCCAGCGTGCGGTCCTGGCTCGACTCGGCGTTGACGAGGGCGCGAATGGCGAGGTGCAGGAGAATTGCGAGCACCACGACGCTGCCGGTCACGATCACCTGACCGGAAACGAAGCGTCCGAGGGCGACATATCCGGCCAGCGATGCGGCGAGAATGAACAGTGCGACGGCGAGCAGGGGGATTTTGAGCAGTCGCGGAGCAAGCCAGCTCTCGTCGAAGGGTGGGTCCGGCGGGACGGCGCTTTTCGGAGCGGCGGTCAGCGCGTCGGAGGGCTGTTCGGGATCGCGCGGCTTGGGAGGGCGTGGGGTGAACGGCGTCCGGACGATCTTGAAAAGCAGCGCGGCCAGGGCGACGCTGGCAATCGTGGCGATGGCAACGCTGACCGACAACGGCATCGCGAGGATGCGGATAGCTTCCTTCAAGAGGAGATCGATCGCGTAGACGGCGCCGATCCACGTCATCGCGTTTGTCAGCGAGGCGGCGGCAGCGTCGTCGAGGTCGACGAGCCTCCAGTCGGGGCGCTTGGGCTGCAGGACGGCCTTAGCCAAAGCGCGCACTGCTATGAAGATGAGCGCGGCCGGTAGAACCGTAAAGACGATCCGGTCGCTGTCGAGGAACCAAAGTCCGAGATTGTCGAAGCCGAATGCGATGAGCGTCAGCGGCAAGGCCGCGGGCAGGACGTTGAGGCTCGCGACCCATCCTGCCGTGCCGGCGCGCTGGAAGAAATCGGGTTCGACGGTTTGCGGTCCGTCGAGACGGCTTTTGAAAACGCGGCGGCGAATACGCGCCAATCCCAAGTAAAGGAGCGCCGCGCCGCCTAGCAAAGCACCAATGGCCAGCAAATTTTCCTCAGCCGCGCGACGCCATCGCCAGAAGGTCCATTTGAGTTCGGTGGCGGCCGGCGGGAGCGCCGCGGCGACGGTGGACCACGTCTCGAAGCTGAGCGGCGAGGAATTGCGCCGGAACAATTGGGTGGTGAAAATGCTGGTCCGGTATTCCTGCACGCGGGTCAGCAACTCGCGCGCGCGATACTGGACGAGCCCGGTCGATCTGATCGCTCCGTCGATTTCAGCCGACAGCAAAGACAGGCGCTGCCGCTCCGCCTGGATCGCGGGCGCTTCAGGCGGCTGATCTTTCGGCGGCACAGGACCGAGCTTTTCGATCTGCGATGCGATTGCCTTGTAGCGCGGCTGGAGGCTCTCGAGGAACTGGTTGGACGCCTGGATGAGAGCTTCTATCTCGACGCGAAGCCGCCCGAGTTCTTCTTCGTTTGTCCGGGCCGCCTCGACGCTGCCTTCGAGGGCTTCGACACCCGTTCGCAGGTACGCCGATGGCTGGCGGATTTCATCGATTGCAGCTTGATCGGCGACGGTCTCGGCCGGAGGTGGCGGAGGTTGAGGCTCGGCCGGCGGTGCGGCGGCCGCTGGGGAGGGTGCCGCGGATGGGGATGATGGGTTTGTCTCAGCGCCCGCCGGGACCTGCGCGGCAGGGGAGGGCGCCGCAGTTTGCGGCGCGGCCGGGGCTGGAAGTTGGGATACGGCCTGCGCGGTAGCGCCGATCGCCTCGAGCAGGGCTTGCGCGCGCGCGTCGCTGACCGGAGTGAGCGCGGCCGAGATTGCCACGGTGCAGGCGGCACAGGCTGAAAAGAACGGTGCCGTGATGGCGGATCGGGCACGTTTGGCGAAAGGCATCATCCGTCCAGTCGATCGATTAATCCCGTTTGAGCGCCGCACAGTGACGGCGGAACTGTGGCCCTGGCGGGGCAGGGTGAAGTTTTTGATGCCCGCTTCCGACAGGCCTTCGGAGTTCTGGCCGGAAGCGGGGGAATTTTTGATTTCCGCTTCCGACTCAATTGCAGGGAGCCGGCCGGAAGCGGGGGCGTTAGTTTTCGCCGGCGGCGCTTGCGATTGCGCGCGCCGGCCTGGAGAAGACGGTCTGCTGTTCGACCGCGTCCGGAGCTGCGGCGGGCCGCTGAAGGATGCCTGTCTCGATGACCACATCGACGGGGCCGCCCGTCATGATGAGATGTTCCACGTTGTCGCGCCGCACGAGGACAAGTCGCCGGCGGTTATCCACCGCCGCGTGTTCCACAACATCCAGGCGGCGATCCGGCGCAGGGCCGAAAACGCCCGACAGCGCAGGAATTCCGCCGAGATAGCCGCGCGCAACGAGGGCTGCCGCGATCAACACGCCGGCGATGAGCACGATCAACAGAAGATAGGTGAGAATGTCCCACATCGTGCGCGGTCTCCTTCGCGATCTTTCAAGTCGTTGCGAGCGTCGCACCTCCACGCTGAATCGAAATCGGAGCCGCGTCGCTCAGGTGTTTGAATCGCCGCGTCATTCTGGCGACCGTGTTCAGCGTTTCGAAATCCGGCGTACCTGTTCCGATCTCCCCGCACCCAAAATGAAGCAGTTTGCAAGCCGTCCTATAGCGGCAAGTTCACGCCAATTTAACCCTGATGATCGAAGTGTTGACGTCGTTCCGGTGTCACGGCGCCCGATCTCCACAGGAGGAACGAGGCCGCACCGGACTCACATCGAGTGACCTGCGTAACGAGGCCGTTGATCCATGTTGTCATCTGAGGCCGCCTCCTCAACGAATCAGATAGCCTTCGACTTCATGAGCGACAGCGGTGTTGTGATCCCTCGCGCACCGGCGCCGACCGGTGGGTCCCTTTCGTCCGTCGACGGGGCCATATCCTATCTTCCGGTGCTCGGTGCGGTCTTCGCGCTGGGCGTTTTTGCTGTGGCTGTCGTTGCGAGCACGGCGGGTACGCCGCTGTTCGTAACGCTGCTCGCATCGTTTGCCATTCTCGGCGTCTTCTTTACGTTCGGATTGCTCGCAGGACACGTCCGCATCGGTGATCGTCTTCTGTCCGACGATATTTCGCGCGGCATCACCGAAGGCAGTGATGCCGGCCTGATGGTCGCGCGCCGGGACGGCTCCGTCATATTCGTCAATCGCAAGCTTGAGGAACTCGTCGGGCGGCTGGCGTCGCGTGAAGTGGCCGCGCTCGATATGGCCTTCGGACCGGACCTCGCCGTTCGCGAGGCCTTTTTCCGGCTCAACCGCGCCGCGGATCGTGGCGACAGGCACGTCGAGGAGTTCCGTCTATCGGCGGGGGGCGTGTTGCCCCAGCGCATCCTGCGCATCCAGGTCACGCCGGTCGACCTCGGCCGGGTCCGGGAAACCGGACCGACCGTTCTGTGGACCGTAGAAGACGTGAGCGAGGATCGGATGCGCACCGCCGCCGCGCGGCAGAGCCTGATCGATACGCTCGGCTATTACGACGCGTCGCCCATCGGATTGCTCACCGTCGATCAGAGCGGGACGGTCCGGCACATCAACGGCACCATGGCGAGGTGGCTCGGCTATCCG
>JBLMYE010000185.1:0-2705 GCA_050258115.1 Deltaproteobacteria bacterium
CTTTCGCGTCAACTGGCTGAACGACCGGATCAACACTGCGCTCGTTTCAGCGCTGGCTGCCGACGCCGTCCCGGGACGGGAAGTGCCGCCTGCGCTGCGCAACGAACTTCTGCGCACCGCGTTGGTTCGCGCGATTGCTGTCCGGCGCGGGGGGGCCCGGCGCGTGATCCTGCCGCCCGTGCAGGAGATCAACATCGACGTTACCTACGACATGCGCCAGCCGGTCCGGCTTTCTCTGATGGATCAGGTCAGCCTGAGGCTCCATCATATCGGTGATGCGCTCGACGTCATGCGGTCCGACGGCGAACGGACGATGCGGGTGGTCGGGCTCGTGGGGCCACGGTTCGACGACGTGATCGAGATCGTTATGCCCGAGGAGCCGCTGCAGCGGGCGATGTGGCGGTATGGTACGGAGATCTTCTGGCTGTCCCTGTTCGTCGCTCTTGCAACGGCTGCGCTCGTCTATTTCGCCATCAGCCAGTTACTCGTGAAGCCGATTCGCAAGCTGTCGCGCAATATCGTCGACTATAGTGAAAATCCTGAAGACCCGACACGCGTGGTCGTTCCATCCGGCCGCTCCGACGAGATCGGCCGCGCCGAGGAAGAATTGGCGCACATGCAGCGGCAGCTTTCGCTGCTGCTCAAGCAGAAAACCCGCCTCGCGCAGCTGGGTCTCGCCGTATCGAAAATCAATCATGACCTGCGCAACATGCTTGCTAACGCGCAACTGATATCCGACCGTCTGGCCGACAGTTCAGATCCGACCGTGCAGCGGGTGGCGCCGAAATTGATCGCGTCTCTCGACCGCGCGATCAACTTCTGCAACGAAACGCTGCGTTTCGGCCGCACGGAAGAGACGACGTTGCGGCGTGACGTTTTTCCGCTGAAGCCGCTTGTCGAGGAGGTCGTCGGCACGCTGCATCTCAAGCCAGCCGGTCCGGTAACGTTCGAGATCGATATCGACCCTGCGTTGCAGGTGGACGCGGACAGAAGTCATCTCTATCGCATCTTTTCCAATCTCGCGCGAAACGCCGTCCAGGCGATAGAAGGAGGCGATGACAGTTCGGCGGGAGGGCGCGTCACGGTGTGTGGACGGCGCGAAAACGAGACCACCGTCGTCGTGGTCAGCGACACCGGACCGGGGGTGCCGGCGCGGGCCCGCGAGAAGCTGTTTCAACCGTTCCAGGGATCGACCCGGCGGGGTGGGACGGGGCTCGGGTTGCCCATATCGGCGGAATTGGCCCAACTCCACGGCGGCAGTCTGAAGTTGCTCGATACGGTATCGGGCGCCGCCTTCGAACTCAGGATTCCTGATCGTTCGGCGCGTTCTGCGCCGTGACGGCGTGCTGATGGCCGCCAAGCTTTACCGGCACGGAACCGCGACCAACGGGCCTGCCGTCACCCCTTGCGCAGCGCGGGGTCTACCATTAGAAGGGGCGCTCTTGTCGCCAAGGCTCGGCCCGTCACCGGCCTTGCTTGCCCTTGGCTCAAAATGCGCCCGTAGCTCAGCTGGATAGAGCACCAGACTACGAATCTGGGGGTCAGAGGTTCGAATCCTTTCGGGCGCGCCATTTTCCAAGATGTTCCAGAGCCTGCTCCGACGAACGTGGGCGTACTTGAGGGACCGCTTGTGGGGGGCTGGAGCCGGCAGCCGACGCTGTCCGTAGCCATAGGTGATTAAACGGTCTGAGGTTACGGTCGAGGGGAAACTCGCGGTCCATACCGCGCGAGCCGTTGCAAGTACTATTGCCGATGCGCGCGCCAGCCGATGGCCATCCACGCCGGTGTTGGATTTCGTATTTTCCGGCCGCACCAAGCGGTGCTTGCCAGCAGCGTTGCCTGGAAAGGCGGGTAAGCCCTCGCCCGGGTCATGGCCTTCGGTTTCACGCCGAGTTGATTGCCCTGACCGGTTCGAGACCGTATTCTTGCAAGCCAGAAGCGGGTTCTCGTTTCGATGACGGGTGTCGGCTCAGCCCGACTGCGGAGCCGCACTTGTTTGATGCGTGTGAGGTCTCCCATGATCAAATATCGGATCGCTTCGTTTGTCGTGGCGGCGGTTATGGCCGCTGCGCCTCACGTTCCGCCCGCCATGGCAGCCAAGTTCGATGGCAATTGGAGCATGGTGGCCGTGACGACCCGTGGCCATTGCGGGGTCATCCCGATCGGTCTCGAAATCCGTCGCGGGCATATTCAATCCACCGGTGGGTCGTTTGCGCTCTACCCGATCCAGATCGGTGGGAGTGTTTCGGCGAACGGGCAGGTTCGCATGAAAGCCGTCGCAGGCCCGAGGCTTGCTCACGGGACAGGACGCTTTGAAAAGAATGGAGCGAAGGGCACCTGGAAGGGTCAGGGACCGTCCGGCCTTTGCTCGGGCGTCTGGAACGCGACCCGATCGTGATGAGCGATTCGAGTACGCCTTCGAGCGCATTTCACGGGCCCCTCTCCGAGACGGAGGTGCTCGACGTGTTTGGCGTTCACATCCGCGTCTTGATGCCAGCAGGCGTTACGGGCGGTGCGCTCAGTATGTTTGAGGACCACAACGATCCCGGAGCGGGACCGCCGCTCCATGTGCATCACGATGCCGATGAGATCTTTGCCGTCGTCACCGGATCCTATCGCTTCATGTGCAATCAGAACGTCATGACGGCCAGTGCGGGTGACGTCGTGCTTGTGCCGCGCGGTGCACCGCATACGTTTCTGAACTG
>JBLMYE010000186.1:0-6069 GCA_050258115.1 Deltaproteobacteria bacterium
GTCACGCATCATCGCCTCAAGAACGACGGTGGCAAGCTGGTGCTCGACCCGGAAGCGAAACTGGAAGAGCCGCTCATCGTTCGGCCGACGTCGGAGACGATCATCGGCGATGCATTTCAGCGGTGGGTGAAGAGCTATCGCGATCTGCCGCTGCTCATCAACCAGTGGGCGAACGTGGTGCGCTGGGAGATGAGAACGAGGCTTTTCCTTCGCACGGCGGAGTTTCTCTGGCAGGAGGGGCATACCGCGCACGCCGACCGCGACGATGCCATGGCAGAAACGTTGCGTATGCTCGAGGTCTACCGCGAGTTCGCGGAAAATGTCCTGGCGATGCCAGTGATTGCGGGCGAGAAGCCGGCCAACGAACGTTTCCCCGGCGCGGACAATACGTACTCCATCGAAGCGATGATGCAGGACGGCAAGGCGCTCCAGGCCGGCACGTCGCATTATCTGGGAACGCATTTCGCCGAAGCGCAGAACATCCAGTTCCAGAACGCAGAGGGCAAGCTGACCTTCTGCCATACGACAAGCTGGGGCGTGTCCACGCGCCTCATCGGCGGCGTCATCATGAGTCATGGCGACGACGACGGGTTGAGAATGCCGCCCAAGATCGCACCGCGCCAGATCGTGATCGTGCCGATGCTGCGCGACAAGCCGGAGGATGCCGAGCTGAAGGCCTACTGCGCGGAACTCGAAGCCGAACTGAAGGCGCAGGGCATTCGTGTTCTGGTGGATCTGAAGCCGGTGAAGTCGGCCGAGAAGCGCTGGAACTGGGTTCGCCGTGGGGCTCCGGTCATCGTTGAGATCGGCGGCCGCGATGCGGCCGGCAACAACGTCACGTTCATGCGGCGCGATCGTCTGCGCGACGGCGACAAGGTTGTTTCGCATACGCAGTCGCTGGCGGAGTTCGTCGCCAATGCACGGACGCTGCTGGAGTCCATTCAGTCGGCGCTCTTCACCGAGGCCAAGGCGCGGCTCGACGCGAACATCGTGACCAACATCACCACGTTCGAAGACCTCGAACGCTATTTCGGTGCGGCGGCCGCCGAGGACGAGGGCGGGGAATTCAAGGGCTGGGCCGGTGTGGCCTGGTCGAAGCCGGACGGCGAGGCGCTCGACAAGGTGGCCGAGCGGCTGAAGGCGTTGAAGCTATCGATCCGCAATGCCCCCATGGACCAGCCTTCGCTGGCGGGCCGCGCGTGCCTCTTCACCGGGGCGCCGGCACGCGAATATGTGCTCATCGGACGGGCCTACTGAGCGGCGCCTGACGCTTTTTCTTCTGTTGATTCAGCGTCTTAATAGTCGGCAGCGGCGCAACGTAATCTGGCCCGATTGAGGGGATAGGCGTCAGGCATGTTTCGGCCCGACCTCGGGCCGGCTCGAAGGGGATCGAGAGGGGGCGACACCGCATGGCCGTACCGGCAGACACCAGACCATTTTCGCCATTCGAGTGGCTTCTGGCGGGACGGTACCTGCGCGCGCGGCGCAAGGAAGGATTCATCTCCGTCATCGCGGGCTTTTCGTTTCTCGGCATCATGCTCGGCGTTGCAACGCTGATCATCGTGATGGCGGTGATGAACGGTTTCCGCAAGGACCTCTTTTCTAAGATCCTCGGCCTCAACGGGCACATCATCGTCTACAAGATCGGAGAGCCGTTCTCGGACTACGCGGACAAAGCCGCCAAGATCGCCACGGTTCCCGGCGTCACGCACGCGATACCGATCGTCGAAGGCCAGGTGATGATCTCGTCGAGCAGCCAGGCGTTGGGCGGTCTCGTTCGGGGGATTTCGGAGAAAGACCTGAAATCCCTGAAGCTCGTCTCCGAAAACATCCGGGCAGGCTCGCTCGACGGTTTCGACGAGACCCAGTCGATCGCCATCGGCCAGCGGCTTGCCAATGCGCTCTATGTCAACATCGGCGATACGCTGACGCTCGTCTCGCCGCGCGGGGCGGCCACACCTTTCGGCACGGCTCCCCGGTCCAAGCCCTACGTCATCTCCGCGATCTTCGAACTGGGGATGTCGGAATACGATAAGTCGATGATCTTCATGCCGCTGAAGGAGGGGCAACGCTACTTCAACAAAGCGGACGAAGCCGACGTTCTGGAAGTGGTGGTCGATGATCCTGAGCGGGTGGATCAATTCGCGGCCGAAATCCGCGGGGCGGGCGGGCCAACGATCAACGTGACTGACTGGAGGCAGAAGAACGAGACGTTCTTCACCGTACTCGAGGTGGAGCGGAACGTCATGTTCATCATTCTCTCGCTCATCATCCTGGTCGCGGCGCTGAACATCATCTCGGGCATGATGATGCTGGTGAAGGACAAGGGCCGCGATATCGCCGTACTGCGCACCATGGGCGCATCGAAGGGATCGGTGATGCGTGTGTTCCTCATCACCGGCGCTTCGATCGGCGTCCTGGGCACCATCGCCGGCCTGATCCTCGGCATCGTCTTCTGCTGGAATATCGAGGGCATTCGCCAGTTCATCACGATGCTCACGGGGACGCCGATGTTCGATCCCAACGTCTATTACCTGACCAAGCTGCCGGCAGACATCAATCCCAAGGAGACGGCGTCCATCGTGGCCATGGCGCTCGCGCTGTCCGTGCTGGCCACGCTCTATCCGTCGTGGCGGGCCTCCAAGCTCGATCCCGTTGAAGCTCTCCGGTACGAGTGAGGAGGCTTTACATGCTCGACACGCCGACCTCGACCGCGATCCTCCGATTGGAAGGGCTGACGCGGACCTTCAAGCAGGGCGAACGCCAGATCACCGTATTGAACGGCGCCAGCGCCGCCATCTATCCAGGAGAGGCGGTCGCGCTCGTCGGCCCCTCGGGAGCAGGCAAGTCCACGCTTCTGCACATCGCGGGGCTTCTGGAGACGCCGACGGGCGGTTCCGTTGTCATGGGAGGACGGGATTGCTCCAAGCTCGGCGACGATGAAAGGACGCGCATCCGCCGCGCCGACGTCGGCTTCATCTATCAGTTCCACCAGTTGCTGCCCGAATTCTCGGCCATCGAGAACGTCATGCTGCCGCAGATGATCCTGGGCGTGCCGCGCAAGGCGGCCGTGTCGCGCGCGACGGACCTGCTCACCAAGCTCGGTCTCGATCACCGGCTCGAACATCGCCCGGCGCAGCTCTCGGGCGGCGAACAGCAGCGGACAGCCATCTGCAGGGCACTGGCCAACCGGCCGAAGCTCATTCTGGCGGACGAGCCGACGGGAAATCTGGATCCGAGGACATCGGAACTCGTGTTCCAGGAGTTGATCGGGTTGTTCAAGAGCGAGGGGGTCGCGGCGCTGATCGCGACGCACAACCTGGAGCTGGCCGCCCGCATGGATCGCGTTCTTCGCATGGAAAACGGGCAGCTGGTCGAGGTTGCGCCCGGCGCCTTGATCTGAAGCCGTCGGGCAGGTGCGGGCGCCGTCGTCCGCCCCCCTGTGGATAACGACGAGACGCGTGCGGAGGCGCGCGAGGGATCATAAAGTCCGGGGATGGGACAGACGATTCCGCCATCTCCGCAATTCATCCACCTCAAGGTCCACTCGGCCTATTCGCTTCTCGAGGCGGCGCTCCCGATCGGCAAGCTTGCCAAGCTGGCGGACGGCTACGGTTTTCCGGCGCTCGGCCTCACCGATACGAACAACATGTTCGGGGGTCTGGAATTCTCAGACAAGCTCGCGGGGGCGGGTGTGCAGCCCATCGTCGGCGTCGCGCTCGCCTGTCAGCTGACCGAAGCCAAATCGAAACCGGCTCCGTTGCCGGGCGCACTCGTTCGCCAGCATCCCTGGCGCGACGGTCTTCTCGCGCTCTTTGCGATGAACGAGGCAGGGTATTCCAACCTGATGAAGCTCGTCTCGGCCGCGCACCTGGGCACGGAAGGCGAGGACGCGCCGTTCGTGCTCGCGTCTCAGATCGCGGCCCATGCGGATGGCGTGATCGCTCTCACGGGTGGGCCGGACGGGCCGATCGACCGGGCGCTGCTCGATGGGCAACCGGGATACGCCGAAGAGCGGCTTTTGTTTCTGAAGCGGACGTTCGGGGACAGGCTCTACGTGGAAGTGCAGCGGCACGGAACACGCGCCGAGCAGGAGGTCGAGTCGCAACTGCTCGATCTCGCCTATCGTCATTTCGTACCGATCGTCGCGACGAACGAGGTCTACTTCGCGACGCCGGACGATTTCGAGGCGCACGACGCCCTGCTTTGCATAGCCGAGGGCCGCTATGTTTCGGAAGACAACCGGCGTCGTGTGACGCGCGAGCATTATCTGAAAAGCGCCGACGATATGGCGGCGCTGTTTGCCGACCTGCCCGAGGCGCTTGCCAATACGGTCGAGATCGCCAAGCGCTGTGCCTTCCGGCCGAAAGGCAAGAAGCCGATACTGCCGCGGTTCGTGCAGACGAAGGGTGCGGCGTCGGAAGCCGATCAACTGGCGGCGGAAGCGGCAGAACTGAAGCGGCAGGCCGAGGAGGGATTGCGCACGCGGCTCGCAACGGTGCCGCCGGCGCCCGGTTTCAGCGAAGAGGACTACTGGAAGCGGCTCGCCTTCGAGGTGGACGTCATCACGAAGATGAAGTTCCCGGGCTACTTCCTGATCGTGGCGGACTTCATCAAGTGGTCGAAGGCGAACGGCATACCGGTCGGGCCGGGGCGCGGTTCGGGTGCCGGGTCACTCGTTGCCTGGTCGCTGACGATCACCGATCTCGACCCCCTGCGGTTCGGGCTTCTCTTCGAGCGTTTCCTCAATCCGGAACGCGTGTCGATGCCCGACTTCGATATCGACTTCTGCCAAGACCGGCGCGAAGAGGTGATCCGCTACGTGCAGCAGAAGTACGGCGCGGACCGCGTGGCGCAGATCATCACCCACGGCAAGCTGCAGGCGCGCGCGGTGCTGCGCGACGTGGGCCGTGTTCTCCAGATGCCCTATGGGCAGGTCGATCGCCTGTGCAAGCTGGTGCCGAACAATCCGGCCAACCCGGTGACGCTCGATCAGGCGATTTCGGGTGAGCCGAAACTGCAGGAGGCTCGCGACACCGACCAGATGGTTGCGCGGCTGTTGCAGGTGTCGCAGAAGCTCGAAGGGCTCTACCGGCACGCGTCGACGCATGCGGCGGGCATCGTGATCGGCGACCGCCCGCTCGACGAACTGGTGCCGCTCTACCGCGATCCGAAGTCGAATATGCCCGTCACCCAGTTCAACTGGAAGATGGTGGAGGCGGCGGGCCTCGTTAAGTTCGATTTCCTCGGGCTCAAGACGCTGACGGTGCTGACGAAGGCAGTCGAGCTCATCCGGCGCGGGCGGGGCATCGACGTTGATCTGGCGGCTCTCACACTCGACGATCCGGCCTCCTATCAGCTGCTGGCCAAGGCCGACACGGTAGGCGTGTTCCAGCTGGAAAGCACAGGCATGCGCGAGAGCCTGAAGCGGCTGAAGCCGGACCGCTTCGAAGACATCATCGCCATGGTCGCCCTCTACCGTCCGGGACCCATGGACAACATCCCCACCTATATCAACCGCAAGCACGGCGAAGAGCCGGTCGATTACCTGCATCCGATGCTGGAGGGCATTCTCAAAGAAACCTACGGTGTCATCATCTACCAGGAACAGGTGATGCAGATTGCGCAGGTTATGGCCGGGTATTCGCTGGGCGACGCCGACCTTCTGCGTCGCGCGATGGGCAAGAAGGACAAGGCCGAAATGGCCCGCCAGCAGGCGCGGTTCGTCGACGGTGCGATGAAGAACGGCGTGAAGAAGGATGACGCCGTCACCATCTTCGAACTGGTCGACAAGTTCGCCGGGTACGGTTTCAACAAGTCGCACGCGGCCGCGTATGCGCTCGTCAGCTATCACACGGCGTATCTGAAGGCGAATTTCCGCGAGGAATTCCTCGCCGCGTCGATGACGCTCGACATGGGCAATACCGACAAGCTCGCGATGTTCGCCGCGGAAGCCAAGAAGAGCGGCATTCCTGTTCTGCCGCCCTGCGTGAACGCGTCGGGGGTGGATTTTCTGGTTGAGAAAGTCGGGGAAGCGGTTGCTGCGTTCCCCTCTCCCCGCACGCGGGG
>JBLMYE010000187.1:0-6200 GCA_050258115.1 Deltaproteobacteria bacterium
GTACGATTTACCCTGATCCCGCCGGAAAGCTCCCGGGACGGGGCGTTTGGGTGACTGCCGAGGCCGCGAAAGTGACCGAAGCGGCCAAGACGAAGGTCTTCGGCCGGGCTCTGAAAGCCGAAGTCAAGGTGCCGGCCGACCTGGAGGAGAAAGTCGGCGCCTTGTTGGAACGCCGGGCCCTGGACGCACTTTCGCTGGCCAACAAGGCGGGACTGGTCACAACGGGCTACGACAAGCTCGATGCCCTATTGGCAAAGGCGGCCGTGGCGGCCCTGTTACATGCCCGGGATGCCTCGCCTCAGGGCGCGGAGAAGCTCGACCGTAAGTACGTGGCGGTATGCCGGGCGAACGGCCGGGCCCCCCGCATCGTGACACTTTTCACGGTCGAACAATTGAGCTTGGCCATAGGTAGGTCAAATGTGGTACATGCTGCCCTCACACAGGGCGGAGCGACCGAGAAATTCTTGAGCGAGGCCGGGCGCGTTCAGCGCTACCGGCCTGCCTTACTTGAGGAATTCGGCAAGCCCGACGCTCCGGGAGCCTGACGGAACTTTGCGGAAAGACGGAATGGATACGAAGGACACGACCGACAAGACAGCCCGCCCCGGCGCCGCCGGTGCCACAGGGTCGGGAGGAGCTGGTGCAGGGACACGCAAGCCGTTGTCGCTGCAGCGGACGGTCGAATCCGGTCACGTACGGCAGAACTTCAGTCACGGCCGGTCGAAGCCGGTGATCGTGGAAAAGCGCAAGACCCGCAAACTGGGCGGCGCTGAGGCTCCCGCTCCCGCCGCCCCGGCGCCGGTGTCGGTGAGGCCGGTCCAAACTCCGGCGTCCGAACCCAGGCCTCCCGCGGCTGAACGCACCGAGGCTGGCCGGACGTTGCGTCCCGAAGAGCGGGACGCCCGCGCGCGCGCTCTGGCCGAGGCTCGCCGCTTGAGTGAAATCGAAGAGAGCCAGAGAGCCGAACGCGTCCAAGCCGAAGTGGCGGCCCAAGTTACGGAAGTCGCAGCGTCCCCCGCGGCACCTGCCGTGGCCTCCGTTGTTGCACCCCAGCCGGCACCGCCTTTCGCCGCTGCTACCGCTGCGGCACCTGCCGAAGTGCGCGCCCCTTCTGCGCCGTCGCAACCACCCCCGCGGCGCGAGGCGCCTCCGTCCCGTTCCGAGCAGGGGACGCGGCCGTCCGGCCGGTACGAGGGCCGTTCCGGTGCGCGTCCGTCTGGCCAGGGCTACAATACGGCTTTCATGCCGCGCGAAGGTGGCCGGCCGAAGGAAATCAATATTCCGGTCGCTCGTCCCGCGGTCCCTGCCGAACGCGCGCCCATCGAGCCGCCGAAGGGCAAGGAGATCCGCACCGAGCCGCGCGTCCGCGAGGAGATGACGGAGGACGAGGAGACCCGCGTCATCAAGCGCGGCGGCAAGATCGTTCGCACGCCCGTCAAGACAGCACCCGAGCCGCAAAAAGAGCGCGTCAAGCTTACGATCAACAACGCGTTCGACCAGGAGCAGCGCGAACGGTCCCTCGCCTCTCTGAAGCGCAAGCGCGAGCGCGAGCGTCTCAAGGCCATGGGCGTTCAGCAGCCCCGCGACAAGATCGTGCGTGAAGTCATCATTCCCGAAGCGATCACCATACAGGAATTGTCGAACCGCATGGCGGAACGCGCCGTCGATCTCATCAAGCTCCTGATGAAACAGGGCGCGATGCACAAGATCACCGACGTGATCGATGCCGACACCGCCGAATTGATCGTTCAGGAATTCGGCCACACCGCCAAGCGCGTGTCGGAGTCGGATGTCGAGACCGGATTTATCGGTGAGAAGGACGATGACCAGAACCTGCGCGCGCGGGCGCCTGTCGTCACGATCATGGGCCACGTCGACCACGGCAAGACATCCTTGCTCGACGCCATCCGCCAGACCAACGTGGTCTCCGGCGAGGCCGGTGGCATCACCCAGCATATCGGCGCTTATCAGGTGGCCTTGCCGTCCGGCGACAGAATCACGTTCATCGACACACCCGGCCATGCTGCGTTCACCGCGATGCGGGCCCGCGGCGCGAAGGTGACGGATATCGTCGTCCTCGTGGTTGCGGCCGACGACGGCGTCATGCCCCAGACGGTCGAAGCCATCAACCATGCCAAGGCGGCCGGCGTTCCGATCATCGTCGCGATCAACAAGATCGATAAGCCGCAGGCGGACCCCAACCGCGTCAAGACGGATCTTCTCAGCCACGAGGTCGTGGTCGAGAGCATGGGCGGTGAGACGCTGGAAGTGCCGGTCTCGGCGTTGAAGCGAACTAACCTCGATAAGCTTCTCGAGGCCATTCATCTCCAGGCAGAAGTCCTCGATCTCAAGGCGAACCCCGATCGCACGGCGGAAGGTATCGTCATCGAAGCCAAGCTCGAACGCGGCCGCGGTCCGGTCGGAACGGCCCTGGTGCAACGCGGTACGCTTCATGTTGGCGATATCGTCGTCGCCGGCACGGCGTGGGGCCGCGTTCGTGCGCTGATCAACGACAAAGGCCAGAGCATCGCCGAAGCTGGACCGTCTGTTCCCGTCGAGATCCTCGGCTTCGACAGCGCACCGGAGGCCGGTGACCAGGTCGCCGTCGTTGAAAACGAGGCCCGCGCACGAGAAATCACGGATTACCGCATCCGCAAGCGCCGCGAGACGCTGGGAGCAGCCGGTTCCAAGAGCACGCTTGAGCAGATGATGCAGCAGCTCAAGGAGGCCGGAAAGAAGGAGTTCAACCTGCTCATCAAGGGCGACGTGCAGGGGTCCGTCGAGGCGATCGGCGGAGCGTTGAAGAAGCTCGGCACGGATGAAGTCGAAGCACGCATCGTTCATTCGGGCGTCGGCGGGATCACAGAGTCGGACATTGCGCTGGCAGCCGCCTCAAGAGCCGTGGTGATCGGGTTCAACGTCCGCGCCAACACGCAGGCCAAGCAGGCCGCGGACGCGGCGGGTATAGAGATCCGTTACTACAACATCATCTATGACCTGCTCGACGACGTGAAGGCTGCTATGTCGGGCCTGCTCGCACCGACCATCCGCGAAGTCTTCCTCGGCAATGCGGAAGTTCTTCAGGTTTTCAACATCTCCAAGGTCGGGAAGGTCGCGGGCTGCCGTGTCACCGAAGGCAAGGTCATGCGTGGCGGCAAGGTGCGATTGATCCGGGACAACGTCGTGATCCACGAAGGCACGCTCTCGGTCCTCAAGCGCTTCAAGGACGACGTGAAGGAGGTTCCCGTCGGCCAGGAATGCGGCATGTCCTTCGCGAATTATCAGGATCTGCGCGAGGGCGACGTCATCGAGTGCTTCAATGTCGAGACGGTCACCCGCTCGCTGTAACCGCACATCATGATCGACGGGCGCGCGCCGGCAAGCGCGTAGCCCGCCGTCATCTGGAACAGATCTTCACCAAGGACGCGCGCGGTCCGATCCCGCCGCGATAGCCGCAATGTCACGCAAGAAAACAGCGCCACCCGCGGGCAAGGGCCCGTCACAACGCATGTTGCGCGTGGGTGAAATGATCCGCCACAAGCTGGCGGAACTCCTCGTCCGCGGAGACGTCCACGACGACGTTCTGGCGTCTCACGTCGTCTCAATAACAGAAGTCCGGATTTCGCCCGATTTGAAGCTCGCCACGGCCTACGTCATGCCGCTCGGCGGCAAGGATACGCAGGCTGTGCTGGCCGCGCTGGAAAAGCACAAGAAGTTCATCCGGTCCGAAGTCGCTCATACGCTGAACCTGAAGTATGCACCCGATATCCGCTTCCGCGAGGATGAAACCTTCGACGAGGTGAGCCGCATCGACCAGCTGCTCCACTCCGATAAAGTCCGCCGCGACGTCGAGAAGAAATAAGATATGGCCCGCCGCAAGAAAGGCCAGCCCATTAACGGCTGGCTCATCCTCGACAAACCGCTCGGCATGACGAGCACTCACGCACTTGCCCGCGTGAAGCGCCTGTTCGACGCCCAAAAGGCTGGACACGCCGGCACGCTCGATCCGCTGGCGACGGGCGTGCTCCCCATCGCGTTCGGCGAGGCGACGAAAACCGTCTCGTTCGCCGTCGATGGCGAGAAATCATATGCATTCGCTGTCCGTTGGGGTGCGGAGACGTCGACCGACGACAGGGAAGGAGAAGTGACGCACACGAGCGACAAGCGGCCGTCGGAAGGCGAAATTCGTGCTCTGTTGCCCCGCTTCATCGGTGTGATCATGCAGACGCCGCCCGCATTTTCTGCCGTCAAGATCGACGGAGAGCGCGCTTATGACCTAGCGCGTGAAGGCGCGGAGGTCGTTCTCGAACCCCGCCCGGTCGAGATCGCCGACCTGCGGCTCGTCGATATGCCCCAGCCCGATACCGCGGTTTTCGAAGCCGATTGCGGCAAGGGAACCTATGTGCGCGCCATCGCGCGCGACATGGGTCGTGAACTCGGCTGCTTCGGCCACGTGATTGAACTCCGCCGCACGCGTGTCGGCGCCTTCGTGGAGGGAGACGCCTGGAGTCTCGAAGAGTTGGAGTATGAAGCGGAAGCCGGCCGCCATCTCGATCCGGACGGCCCGCTGCTTCCCGTCGAGATGCCGCTCAGCGGATTACCCGAATTGATGGTCACCCCATCCGATGCGTCCAAGCTGGCGCGGGGAATGGCGGTGCTGATCCGCGGCCGCGACGCCCCGGTTCTTTCCGGCTTGATGTACGCGACGTGCCAGGGTCGCATCGTGGCCCTGGGTGAGGTGGAAAAGGGGGCGCTGCACCCCATTCGCGTGTTCAATCTGGGCTGACGGCAACACTTCGTCCGATAAATGATGGTCCGGGCGCCGCGTGCGTTGACCCGCTCTCGGGCCTCTCCATAATACCGCTGTCTCTTCAATTTCGGGCTTAGGAGTACAGCGGATGAAGTGGGTTCAAGGTGTGAGTGCCGCAGCGATGGTCCTGGCGCTTGGCGCGACGACTGTTCAAGCCGAATGTGTGAAAAAGGGCGCCGTGGCGACCGCTGGCTCTGAAGAGTGGGCGAAGTGGTACGCGCTCGAAACGACTGTTCAGGCACTGAGCTGGGGGTTGTGGCCGGGCTTTCTCGCCAACGGGACGGTGGAGGGTTATTCCGTCGACGATAAGTACTCCTGCAAGCCCGATGGGGGTCAGGTGACCTGCCGGGCGGCGGTAACCTTCTGCAAAAAGTGAGGCGATAGGGCACGAAGCGTCGAAAAACCGCTTCGCGATGCTCAGGACCCCATGTATAACGGCCGCAGTCGCGGGCTCTAGAGGGCCCGCGACTTAGTTTATGCGACCCGGCTGGACGACATCCCGGCCGTGGCCGTCCTCCAGAGCCCGTCAAAAAGGCTCCTACAACTCCAATTCGAAAGGAGCACCCGATGTCGGAAGTAGCGCCCCACCGTAAAGCGGCGAAGGCCGAAGTGATCAAGGCCAATGCAACCAAGGCCAATGACACAGGCTCGCCGGAAGTGCAGATCGCCGTGCTGACGCACCGCATCAACGAGCTGACCGAGCACTTCAAGGCCCACAAGAAAGACAACCATTCGCGCCGCGGCCTGCTCAAAATGGTCAGCCAGCGCCGCCAGTTGCTCGACTACGTCAAGCGCAAGGACGAAGCGCGGTATCAGGGCATCATCGAGAAGCTCGGCATCCGCCGCTGATGCGTGCACGAAAGCCCGCGGTGGCTTCGTTGCACCGGGCACCCGCGCGGATGGCTCTACGGACTACCTGACAAGCTGTCGCGCCGGGGGATTGAAACGCTTCCCGGCGCGATGCGCATTTGTGCTAAAGACCGCACCGCAAACAAATGACCGAAGAACCGGAAACGAAAGCTGACAGACATGTTTGATATCCATCGCGTCGAGATCGAATGGGGCGGGCGCAAGCTCAAGCTCGAAACCGGGCATATGGCCCGCCAGGCCGACGCTGCCGTTTATGCCCAGTATGGCGAGACGTCGGTCCTCGCGACCGTGGTTGGTGCGAAAAATGTGAAGCCCGGAATCGATTTCTTCCCGCTCACCGTGAACTATCAGGAACGCACCTACGCCGCGGGCAAGATTCCCGGCGGCTACTTCAAGCGTGAGGGGCGTCCGACGGAAAAAGAAACGCTTGTTTCACGCCTGATCGACCGGCCCATCCGGCCGCTCTTCGTCGAAGGCTTCAAGAACGAGGTGCAGGTTGTCGTCACCGTTCTCTCACACG
>JBLMYE010000188.1:0-6373 GCA_050258115.1 Deltaproteobacteria bacterium
CCGGCACCGTCACGTCTTCCGCAGCCGTTCGGCCCAGAACACGCTGCGCGAGCGACACGATGACCTGACCCGCATCGACGACGGCCTGGACGTTGATGCCGCCGTCCGTGCCGCAGTCGTCCTCGAGGATGATGGCATCCTGAGCAACGTCCACGAGACGGCGCGTGAGGTAGCCTGAGTTCGCGGTCTTCAACGCCGTGTCCGCGAGGCCCTTGCGGGCACCGTGGGTCGAGTTGAAGTATTCCAGAACCGAGAGGCCTTCCTTGAAGTTGGAGATGATCGGCGTTTCGATGATTTCGCCCGAGGGCTTGGTCATGAGACCGCGCATCGCCGCGAGCTGACGCATCTGTGTCGGCGAACCGCGGGCGCCCGAGTGGCTCATCATGTAGATGGAGTTGATCTGACGCTCGCGGCCGTCCTTGTCCTTGCCTGCATTGGAGATGCGGTCGATCATTTCCTTGGCGATCTGATCGGTGCACTTCGACCAGGCGTCCACCACCTTGTTGTACTTCTCGAGCTGGGTGATGAGGCCGTCCTGGTACTGCTGCTCGAACTCACGGACGAGTTCGTTCGTCTTCTCCACGATCTTCGTCTTGGTTTCGGGAATCTGCATGTCGTCCTTTCCGAACGAGATGCCCGCCTTAAAGGCATGATGGAAGCCCAGCGCCATGATGCGGTCGCAGAAGATCACCGTCTCCTTCTGACCGCAGTTGCGGTAGACGGCATCGATCATGCCGGAGATGGCTTTCTTCGTGAGCAACTGGTTGACGAGGGCGAACTTGACGCCCGGACGGCGCGGTAGGACTTCGCCCAGCAGCATGCGGCCCGGCGTCGTCTCGTGCAGTTCCGTCACGTCCTGACCATCGGGGCCCACAGCGCGGAAACGCGCCTTGATCTTGGCGTGCAGGGATACGGCCTTGGCTTCCAACGCGTGACGGATCTCGCCCACCGAGCCGAAGACCATGCCTTCGCCCGGTTCGTTGTCGCGCTGGATGGAGAGATAATACAGGCCGAGAACGATATCCTGCGAGGGCACGATGATCGGCTGCCCGTTGGCGGGATGCAGGATGTTGTTGGTCGACATCATCAGGACGCGCGCTTCGAGCTGCGCTTCGAGCGACAGCGGAACGTGAACGGCCATCTGGTCGCCGTCAAAGTCGGCGTTGAACGCCGCGCACACGAGTGGATGCAGCTGGATCGCCTTGCCTTCGATGAGTTGCGGCTCGAAGGCCTGAATGCCGAGACGGTGCAGCGTCGGCGCGCGGTTCAACAGAACCGGATGCTCGCGGATGACCTCGTCGAGAACGTCCCAGACCTCGGGCTTCTCCTTTTCGACGAGTTTCTTGGCCTGCTTCACGGTCGCGGCCTGTCCGAGCGTCTGCAAGCGCGCATAGATGAACGGCTTGAACAGCTCAAGAGCCATCTTCTTAGGCAGGCCGCACTGATGCAGCTTCAGCTCGGGTCCGACGACGATGACGGAGCGGCCCGAATAGTCGACGCGCTTGCCCAGCAGGTTCTGACGGAAGCGGCCCTGCTTGCCTTTGAGCATGTCGGCGAGCGACTTCAGCGGGCGCTTGTTAGCGCCCGTGATTACGCGTCCGCGACGGCCGTTGTCGAACAGAGCATCGACCGCTTCCTGAAGCATGCGCTTCTCGTTGCGGATGATGATGTCGGGCGCGCGCAACTCCATTAGCCGCTTCAGACGATTGTTGCGGTTGATGACGCGGCGGTAGAGGTCGTTGAGGTCCGAGGTCGCGAAACGGCCACCGTCGAGGGGAACGAGTGGACGCAGTTCCGGCGGGATCACCGGCACGTGGGTCAGGATCATCCACTCCGGCCGGTTGCCGGATTCGATGAACGCCTCGATGACCTTCAGGCGCTTGCCGAGCTTCTTCGGCTTCAGATCGGTCGTCGCCTCGGCAATTTCCTGGCGCAGTTCGTCACGGATCTTGGGCAGATCCATCGCCGAGAGAATTTCACGGATCGCCTCGGCACCGATCCCGGCTGTGAAGCTGTCGGGCCCATGCTCGTCGAGCGCCTGGTTGTATTGCTCTTCAGTGAGGAGCTGGTGCTCCTTGAAGGGAGAAATGCCGGGCTCGATGACGATGTAATTTTCGAAATAGAGGACGCGCTCCAGATCCTTCAGCGACATGTCGAGAAGGAGGCCGATGCGCGAGGGCAGCGACTTCAGAAACCAGATGTGCGCGACTGGAGCGGCGAGTTCGATGTGGCCCATGCGCTCGCGGCGGACCTTTGCGAGGGTGACCTCGACGCCGCACTTTTCGCAAATGAGGCCCTTGTACTTCATGCGCTTGTACTTGCCGCACAAGCACTCGTAATCCTTGATCGGCCCGAAGATGCGCGCGCAGAAGAGGCCATCGCGCTCGGGCTTGAACGTGCGGTAGTTGATCGTTTCGGGCTTCTTGATCTCACCGAACGACCAGGAAAGTATATCGTCAGGCGACGCGATCGAGATCTTGATCTGATCGAACGTCGGCGCCGGCGCCTGGGTCTTGAAGAGGTTGGTGATCTCGTTCATCGGGCTCTTCTCTCCTCGGGGAGCGTTCGGGGAAACGCCCCGGAAAAATTCAAGCGGTAGCGGTTGGAAGCCCTCTCCCCGCGGACGGAGAGAGGGCGAGGTCCTATTCGGCGGCCTGCGGCGGCAGCTGCGGCTGCTGTTCCGGCGTCTCCGCCGAGGGTTCGTTGCCCGTCACCTCGGAATTGACGAGTTCGACGTTGAGGCCGAGCGCGCGCATTTCCTTGACGAGCACGTTGAAGCTTTCGGGCACGCCGGCCTCGAAGGTGTCGTCACCGCGAACGATCGCCTCGTAGACCTTGGTGCGGCCGGCCACGTCGTCGGACTTGACGGTGAGCATCTCCTGCAGCGTGTAGGCAGCGCCATACGCCTCGAGCGCCCAGACCTCCATTTCGCCGAAACGCTGACCGCCAAACTGCGCCTTGCCGCCCAGCGGCTGCTGGGTAACGAGCGAGTAAGGACCGATCGAGCGGGCGTGGATCTTGTCGTCGACGAGATGGTGCAGCTTCAGGATGTACTTGTAACCGACGGTCACCTTACGATCGAATGGTTCGCCGGTCCGGCCGTCGTACAACGTGACCTGACCAGAGCTGTCGAAGCCCGCCTGCTTCAGCATCTCCACGATGTCGCTTTCACGCGCACCGTCGAACACGGGCGTTGCTATCGGCACGCCGCGCTTCAAGAGGTTTGCGGCGGCTGCGAGCTCATCGTCCTTGATGTTCGACTTGATCTCGTCCTTTCCGTAGATTTTCTTCAGTTCTTCGCGCAAAGCCTCCGCCTTGCCCGAGGCGTGGAATTCCTGCAGCGCCTCGTCGATGGCGCGGCCGAGACCGCGGCATGCCCAGCCAAGGTGCGTTTCGAGAATCTGGCCGACGTTCATGCGCGAGGGCACGCCGAGCGGGTTCAACACCACGTCGACGTGCGTGCCGTCCTCGAGGAACGGCATGTCTTCGCACGGCACGATGCGCGAGACGACGCCCTTGTTGCCGTGACGGCCGGCCATCTTGTCGCCCGGCTGGATCTTGCGCTTCACGGCGACGAAGACCTTGACCATCTTCATGACGCCGGGTGGCAGTTCATCGCCGCGCTGCAGCTTGTCTACCTTGTCGACGAAGCGGCGCTCGAGGCTCTTCTTGGCCTCTTCGTACTGCTTGTTGATCGCCTCGAGTTCGGCCTGGGCCTTTTCGTTGGCCAGACCGATTTCCCACCACTGGCTGCGCGGGATATCGTCGAGTATCGCGTCGTCGAGCTTGGTGCCCTTGCGCGCACCCTTCGGACCCTTCGCAACCTCCTTGCCGAGCAGGGCTTCCTTGAGCCGCGCGTAGACGTTGCGATCGAGGATCTGCAATTCGTCGTCGCGGTCTTTCGCCAGACGCTCGATTTCCTCCCGCTCGATCGCCATGGCGCGCTCGTCCTTCTCGACGCCGTGGCGGTTGAAGACACGCACTTCGACGATCGTGCCAGAGACGCCCGGAGGCAGACGCAGCGACGTATCGCGCACGTCGGAGGCCTTTTCGCCGAAGATGGCACGGAGCAGCTTTTCTTCCGGCGTCATCGGGCTCTCGCCCTTCGGTGTGATCTTGCCGACGAGAATGTCGCCAGGGTTCACTTCTGCGCCGATGTAGACGATGCCGGCTTCGTCGAGATTCTTCAGCGCTTCTTCCGACACGTTGGGAATGTCGCGCGTGATTTCCTCAGGACCGAGCTTCGTGTCGCGGGCCATCACCTCGAATTCCTCGATGTGGATCGAGGTGAAGATGTCGTCGGACACGACCCGCTCGGAGAGAAGGATGGAATCTTCGAAATTATAGCCCATCCATGGCATGAACGCGACGAGCACATTCTTGCCGAGTGCCAGATCGCCGAGATCGGTCGAGGGACCGTCGGCAATGATCTCTCCGGCATCCACGCGATCGCCAACGTTCACCAGCGGGCGCTGGTTGATGCAGGTATTCTGGTTGGACCGCTGGAATTTGCGCAGCCGGTAGATATCGACGCCCGGTTTCGACGGATCGCTTTCTTCCGTAGCGCGGATGACGATACGGGTTGCATCCACCTGATCTATGATGCCGGAGCGGCGGGCCGCGATCGCAGCCCCGGAGTCACGGGCCACGACCTCTTCCATGCCGGTGCCGACGAACGGCGCCTCGGCCCGGATGAGCGGCACGGCCTGACGCTGCATGTTGGAACCCATGAGCGCGCGGTTGGCGTCGTCGTTCTCCAGGAACGGGATCAGCGCCGCGGCCACCGAGACCAGCTGCTTGGGCGAGACGTCGATGTAGTCGACCTTCTCGCGCGGAACCAGGAGCACGTCACCCTGGTAGCGGCAGGTGATCATATCGTCGACCAGCTTGCCCTTGGCATCGAGCTCGGCGTTGGCCTGAGCCACGTGATGGCGCATTTCCTCCATGGCGGAGAGGTAGACCACCTCGTCCGTAACGCGGCTGTCCTTCACGCGCCGGTAGGGACTCTCGATAAAGCCGTACTTATTCACGCGGGCGAAGGTCGCCAGCGAATTGATGAGGCCGATGTTGGGACCTTCCGGCGTTTCGATGGGGCAAATACGGCCGTAGTGGGTCGGGTGAACGTCGCGGACTTCGAAGCCCGCACGTTCGCGCGTGAGACCGCCGGGACCCAGTGCCGAGAGACGGCGCTTGTGGGTGATCTCCGACAACGGGTTCGTCTGGTCCATGAACTGGGACAGCTGCGAAGAACCGAAGAACTCGCGTACCGCGGCGGCCGCGGGCTTAGCGTTGATCAGGTCCTGCGGCATCACCGTGTCGATATCGACCGATGACATGCGCTCCTTGATGGCGCGCTCCATGCGAAGCAGGCCCAGACGGTACTGGTTCTCCATGAGTTCGCCGACGGAGCGCACGCGGCGATTGCCAAGATGGTCGATGTCGTCGATCTCACCCCGCCCGTCGCGCAGATCGACGAGCGTTTTGACGACGGCCACGATGTCTTCCTTGCGCAGGACCCGCATGGTGTCAGGCGCGTCGAGTTCGAGGCGCATGTTCATCTTCACGCGGCCGACCGCCGAAAGATCGTAGCGCTCCGGATCGAAGAACAGGCTGTGGAACAGCGCCGTCGCTGCTTCGATGGTCGGCGGCTCGCCCGGACGCATCACGCGATAGATGTCCATCAGGGCTTCCTGATGGTTGGAGTTCTTGTCGATATGCAGCGTGTTGCGGATGAAGGGCCCGATGTTGACGTGGTCGATATCGAGGATCTGGAATTCCTTGATCTTCTGATCCTTGATTTCAGCCAGCAGCTTCGGGTCGAGTTCGTCGCCTGCCTCGGCATAGATCTGACCCGTCTGGAGATCGACGACGTCTTCGCCGATGTAGCGGCCGGAGAGATCTTCGGCCGAAACGAGCACTTCCTTGAGGCCGGCTTCGGCCAATTCACGCGCCTTGCGGGCGGTAATCTTTTCGCCAGCCTTGGCCACGACGTCGCCCGACTTCGCGTCGATCAGATCGCCGAGCGGGGTCATGCCGCGCATCTTGGCGGCGTCGAAGGGCATCTTCCAGCCGCGCTTGGATTCCTTGACGGGAATCTGGCGGTAGAACGTGGACAGGATCTCTTCGTCGTCGAGGCCCAGCGCGTAGAGCAGCGTCGTCACGGGGAGCTTGCGGCGACGGTCGATGCGCACATAGACGATGTCCTTGGCGTCGAATTCGAAGTCGAGCCAGGAACCGCGATAGGGAATGATGCGGGCGGCGAACAGCAGCTTGCCGGACGCGTGCGAGCGGCCGCGATCGTGATCGAAGAAGACGCCCGGCGAGCGGTGCATCTGCGAGACGATCACGCGCTCGGTGCCATTGATGACGAACG
>JBLMYE010000189.1:0-4404 GCA_050258115.1 Deltaproteobacteria bacterium
GGAGGAGCTTCGCATCTCATTGAATGAGATCCGCGTGCGATACCGCTTCTTCAACAAGTCGGGCAGGGAAGTGGACACACTTGTTGCGTTTCCGCTTCCGGACCTTCCATCACCATCGGACGTCGAATTTTATACCGTTCCCAGGCCGGAACACGACAACTTCCTCGGTTTTCAAACGACGGTGAACGGTCAATCGATCGACGTAAAGGTCGAGCGCAGGGCGGTTGCCTTGGGCGTGGACCACACAGATCGCCTGCGCGAACTCGGACTTCCATTGACTCCCTATGCAAAGGCGGCAGAGGAAGCGATCGCGGAGCTCTCACCGGAGGTCCGCAACGAGTTGGCGGGTCTTGGGATCTTGCGCGAGGAAGAGTTTTCAAATGCGCCTGATGGATCCCCGACGATCAGGCATTTCCCGAACTGGACCATGCGTTCGACGTTCTATTGGCAGCAAGTTTTTCCCTCTGGCGAAGAGCTTCTCGTCGAACATCGCTACATCCCATCGGTCGGAGCCAGCGTGGGTTCAACGATCGGGTCATCCAACGCGAGCCCAGAGATGCTCGCGGAGTACGGGAGGAGGTACTGTTTGGACGATGCATTCCTTTCCGCTGCAAATCGCGCACAGCAGTCACTCCAGCGGCACGGAGGCGCGACGCTCATGGAGCGCCGCATGGCCTATATTCTCTCCACCGGTGCCAACTGGGCGGGCCCGATTAAGGACTTCCGCTTAATCGTCGACAAGGGATCAGATCGGAATCTGGTTAGCTTCTGCGGTCAGAATGTGAAGAAGATCTCGGCCACATCATTTGAGATGCGTGCCACAGACTATTGGCCAGTAAGCAATATTGAGGTGCTCATTCTCGAACCATCGGATTAGTCTCGAGAATGAGCCGCGGTCGTGACGGATTGTGGAGAGCGGCTCACGGAATTGGAAAGAGTATCTTTTGGCTTTCGGACCGGCGCGGTTGAGTTAGAGCCGTAATTTGCGTTTATGGCGAGGATAGGCCATGGATCGGCCGATTCCTAAATTCGAGTATCGGGGTGCGTAAGATGCGGGGATTCTTCATCGTCGTCGCGGCACTGCTCGTCATGGGAGTTTGGCGGCCTGAACCCGCAGTGGCGAAGCAACCTGCTTGGCTAGGGGTGAGCTTGGCGACCGTCACTCCGACCACGCGCTTGCCCAAGGGGCTTTCATTGACATCGGGTGCGCTCGTCGTGGCGGTTGCCCCGGATGGACCTGCAGCCAAGGTCGATCTCCGGCCGGGTGATGTCATTCAAAGCATCAACGGCCGACGGACAGCGACCGCCGAAGCCCTGCTGACTTACCTGGAGGAACTGCAGGTCGGCGAGACCGTTACGCTCATGAGAGCGAGAGCGGGAGAGCGAACGGCACCTGTATCTATTGTGATCGCGAGCAAGCCGGGCTCCGTTCAGCCAAAATCGGCCAAGCCTTCAACGCCGAGTCCGCCGCCTAAAGAGGCGCCCAAAGCCCACGACGAACCGCATACAGCGAAGGAACCGTACCAGCCCCGCGCTTTCCGCAAGATGGAGCGCAAGGACAGCGCGGCTGAGCCTGGCTCGTCTGAACTGCAAGCGCCGGAAGAAAAAACGCGCCAGATCGGAGACGCAAGCGGGCTTCCGTACACAACCATTCGCGTCTTCTATGCGACGGACCGCAACAACACGGGTTCGAACGACCCAAAGACGATCTATGGCGGCGATCGTAGTAACGTGAAGTATGGGATGTGCGATGTCTCGGTACCAAAGGACCATCGTATCGGCGAGTTGGAAGCGCCCTCGTATTTGCGTCTCGAATTTACCGAGGATCCAGCCAAGCACGTCATTTTATCGCGCGTCGTCGAGAAGTCCGGGCCAGACTTCTACAATGAGGTGCAAGCCAAGGTGGCCGCAAGCAAGGGGCGCAGCGCTTTCATTTTTGTTCATGGGTACAATGTGAATTTCAGTGACGCTGCTCGCCGCACTGCCCAGATGAGTTACGACTTGAAGTTCGACGGTGCGCCGGTCTTTTTCAGTTGGCCCTCGCAGGGTTCGTTGCTTGGCTATACGGTGGATGAAGCCAACATCGAGTATGCACGCTCGGATCTGAAGACATTCATCGCGGAATTCGCCCGCACTTCGACCGCCGAGAATATCTATCTCGTGGCCCATAGCATGGGCAATCGAGCGCTCACGGGAGCCATTGCGGATCTGTTCAGAGAAGCCCCCGACGTCAAGGCCAAAGTAAAGGAAGTCATCCTGGCTGCTCCTGACATCGATGCCGACGTCTTCAAGCGGGACATTGCCCCCGCGATTTCAGGGCAGGGTCAGGCGGTGACGCTCTACGCATCGTCCAACGACTGGGCGCTCATAGCTTCCAAAAAGTTCCATGGTTACGCGCGGGCTGGAGACACGGGGCAGGCACTTACGGTTGTTCCTGGTATTGCAACGATTGATTCTTCCGAAGTGGAAACAGACTTCCTGGGCCACTCCTACTTCGCGGAGTCGACCTCGATTATTGCCGACATGTTTGACATTCTGTCCGGCGTGACAAATCCGGAGGACCGCAGGCACCTGGTTCCAGTGGAAGCTCAGGTGGGCCGATACTGGAAAATTCCCAAAATATCTGACTAGCGATCAGCACTGTTTTGCCTAGGGTTACGCGGGATGGATGGTTTCGGTCTGCAGGGGCCAGGGACCAGCGCCAAGGGTCAAGTCAATAGCGAGATAATCGAATGTGCTTTTCCGCAACCGCGAGCTTTGTGGCGGCTGCCATCTCCGGCACCGCGGGGGCCGTTTGCCTTGCACGTGTTCGGTATCGGGGTGATCTGCTTTTGGCCGCGACGCCTTTGGTCTTCGCCGTGCAGCAGACCATCGAAGGCTCTCTATGGCTGAACCTCGAACACGAAGGGTTCTCCGAGCGATCCGCCGAACTGACGACAGGATTTCTGATGTTGGCGCTGGTGTTCTGGCCCATTTACGTTCCGCTGGCGACATTGCTTGCCGAGCCGGACCGGCGCCGGCGCCTGTGGCTCTGGGCCTCTCTTGCCGCAGGGCTCTGCGTTGCCGTCTACTTCTTTATTTCGCTGGGCGCTTTACCCCGCACGGCCTCAATCGACGGCGGCCATATCGTGTACAGTTCTGATCCCGCTCTGCCGCTGCTCATCCGCTTCTTCTACCCAGCGGCGACGTCGCTGTCGCTCATGCTCTCGTCGCACAGGGTGATCGCCGTCAGTGGCGTGGTGATCTTCATCGGTTCTGTTGTGTCGTACTGGATGTACTGGAACGCTTTCACGTCAGTGTGGTGCTTCTTTGCGGCGATCGCTAGTCTGCTCGTCATCGTTCATTTTGAGAAGGTAAGGCGTGCGCGGGCAGCGGACGACAGACGTGCACGAATGGCTTTGCCGAGGTAATCTCATTGGAGAGTGTAAAAGTCGCATTGCCGGGTGGAGGACAAGAATGAGCGTGCGCTCATGGCTCACGATGCTGATTGCGTTGATCGCCACCTTTTCTCCTCTTACGGCTGCTCCATCGCAAGGCAAGCGCGTGGCCCTCGTAATCGGTAATTCGGCGTACGAGAACACGCCGGCTCTGGCTAATCCAAGGAACGACGCCGATGACATGGCTGCCGTCCTTCAGACGCTCGGGTTTGACGTGATCAAGGGCGTCGATCTGAAGAAAACGGAAATGGAGCGAAGTATCCGGGATTTTGCAAGTGCCCTCGTGGGCGCTGAGATGGGACTTTTCTTTTACGCCGGTCACGGTCTTCAGGTCAGTGGTATCAATTATTTGGTGCCGACTGACGCCGTTCTGACGACGGCGTCCGCACTCGATTTCGAAATGGTTCGCCTCGATCTCATTCAGCGGACGATGGAAAGCGAGACCCAGACCAACGTCATCATGCTGGATGCATGCCGGGACAATCCCCTATCCCGCAATCTGGCGCGCGCTCTTGGGACGCGCTCGGCATCTATCGGCCGTGGTCTTGGCCAGTTTGAAGCGGGGGTGGGCACGCTCATCAGCTTCTCGACCCAACCCGGGAACGTCGCTCTCGACGGATCCGGCAGGAACTCCCCCTACACCGGTGCGCTCGTCAAGCATCTGGCCACTCCGGCTGAGGATCTGACCTCCGTTCTGATCAGAGTCCGCAACGACGTGATCTCATCAACCGCCAGCAGACAGGTTCCTTGGGACCAGCACGCGTTGCGGCAGCCAATCTTTCTCAGCGGCCGCGGGGCAGCGAGCAGCCCCGTACCCCAAGTGGAAAAAAGCCGCGAAAGCGATGAGATTGCGCAGGCCTGGGCCGCCACGAAGGACTCGACCAGCATTGCGGTGCTGCAAGCCTTCGCGGAACGGTACCGACAAACGTTCTATGGGGAGATGGCAGACGCCCGAATTGCGGAACTG
>JBLMYE010000190.1:0-5271 GCA_050258115.1 Deltaproteobacteria bacterium
GCATGAACGTCCTACTCATCGGATCGGGCGGACGCGAACATGCCCTCGCATGGAAACTCGCGCAGAGCCCCCTGCTCGGCACGCTCACCTGCGCGCCTGGAAATCCGGGTATTGCCCGGATCGCGGCGTGCGTTTCGCTCGACCCGTCCGACCACGCCGCGGTCATCCGCTACTGCCGCGATCATGCCGTTTCGTTCGTGGTCGTCGGACCCGAGGCGCCCCTCGTCGGCGGGCTGACGGATGCCCTGGCGGACGCGGGCATCAAGCATTTCGGGCCGTCGCGGCGAGCCGCCATGCTGGAAGGCTCCAAGGGTTTCACGAAGGACCTTTGCCGCGAATACGGCATACCGACCGCCGCTTATGGCCGCTTCTGCGATGCCGCGGCGGCAAAAGCATTTCTCGATACGCAACGCTACCCGACGGTCGTCAAGGCGGACGGCCTCGCGGCCGGCAAGGGCGTCGTGATCGCTGGCAGCCGGGCGGAGGCGGAGGCGGCCATCGACGCCTGTTTCTCAGGCGCGTTCGGCGCAGCCGGCGCGGAAGTCGTGATCGAGGAATTTCTCGAAGGAGAAGAGGCCAGTTTCTTCGCCCTGTGCGACGGCACTGCGGTCATCCCCATGGCCTCCGCGCAGGATCACAAGCGCGTCGGCGAGCATGATACAGGTCCCAATACCGGTGGCATGGGGGCCTATTCTCCCGCGCCCGTCATGACCGAGGCGATGACCGCTCGCACGATGAATGAAATCGTGCGGCCAACGGTTGATGCGATGGCTGCCCGGGGAACGCCCTTCAAGGGCGTTCTGTTCGCGGGGCTGATGATTACGGCCGATGGGCCGAAGCTCATCGAGTACAATGTTCGTTTCGGCGATCCGGAGACGCAGGTGCTCATGATGCGGCTCAAGTCGGATCTGCTGGCGGCCATGCTGGCGACGGCCGATGGCACGCTCGGTCAAGTCGACCTGGAATGGTCGGATGATGCGGCGCTGACGGTGGTCTATGCGGCCGAGGGCTATCCCGGTACTCCGCGAAAGGGGACCGAGATCCGCGGCATCGAAGCCGCAAGCGCCGTCAATGCGGTTGAAGTTTTTCACGCCGGCACCAAGGCGGTGGACGGCCGGATCGTTGCCGACGGTGGACGCGTGCTCGCCGTCACGGCCACCGGGCGGACGGTGGCCGAAGCGCAGGCGAGAGCCTACGAGGCGGTCGACCGGATCGATTGGCCCGGCGGTTTCTGCCGCCGCGACATCGGCTGGCGGGCGATTGGCCGGACCTGATCGCGATCCTGGTTTTACAACTGTCTCGACACCCGCTCAGGCGTCGAGCAGCGCCTTGCACTCCTTCACGCAGGCCGTGCAGCTTTCCATGCAGGCCTTGCAGACAGCGTGCTTTTCCGCATGCTTCTTGCACTCGGCTTCGCAATCGGCGCAGACATCCTTGCAGACCGCGGCAAGTTCCTTGAGCCTCTTGGCATCGAGCGCGGCAAGACGCACGAGCGCCGCGCACATCGGCATCATGATCGAGACCGACTTCATGCAGTCGGCCATGGCCGTATCGCCGCCCTTCATCAACTCGATACAATGGGCGACACACACTTCTCCCTTGGCGATGCACGCCGTGGCGGTGTCGATCAGGCCTTTGTGCCTCGTCTGATGCATGGAATGATCCATGCCGGAATGGTCCATCTTCGAATGGTCCATGTCGCCGTGATCCATGCCTGCGTGGTCGTCTGCAGCGCCAGCCGACGTCGCGGCGAGGGTTACCGCGGCTGCCGCGAAACCCAACGCATCACGGCGGGAGAGCGGTGTCGAAGTTTCCTGGTCAGGCTTCATATTCGGATCTCCTGGCTTCTAATCTCATCCGCGTGTCGGCGCATATTTGGCAGCCCAGTCGAGCCAAAGCGAAACGCGGGCTTCCGGGTGTGGCGACGTCATGAAATCGGTGATCACGGCAACGCTGTCGGCCCCGGCCGCGAGAACGGCGCCTGCCCGGTCGGGAGTAATACCTCCAATTGCGACGAGAGGGAGGTCACCAATTCGCCGTTTCCACTGGCCGATACGCTCCAGACCCTGCGGAGCCCATTTCATGACTTTGAGCTTCGTTTCGTAGATCGGACCCAACGCCACGTAATACGGCCCCGTGGCGAGGGCGGTTTCAAGTTCCTCTTCGCTGTGTGTTGAAACCCCGAAGTGGAGGCCCGCCCGGCGAATGGCCGGCAGGTCGGCGGCCGCCAGATCCTCCTGTCCCAGATGCAGCAGGGTGGCGCCGGCATCGATCGCCGCCTGCCAATGATCGTTGACGATCAAATCGCACCCGTTGGCGCGGCAGATGGCGAGTGCCTCGGCGACCTGTGCGCAAATGGTGTCGTGCGGCGTGTCCTTGATGCGGAGTTGAACGGTCCGGATACCGAGCGGTACAAGGCGCCCCAGCCAGTGCACGTCGGGCACGATCGGGTAGAACAGCGCGGGCCGTGGTGCCGGGGGGCTGCTCATGGCTTCGGCTTGAGGTCGAAGAACGGTGTTCCAGCGACGGGAGTGGACGGGCTTGCCATGTCGCGCTGTTCCATCAGGCCAGACTCGAAGGCCGCGCGGCCGGCGTCGATCGCATCGGCGAAGGCCTCGGCCATGCGGACGGGATCTCCGGCCTTCGCGACGGCCGTGTTCAGCAGACACGCGTCGAACCCCATTTCCATCGCCTGCGCCGCATGGCTCGGCGCGCCGATTCCAGCGTCGATCACGAGGGGAACGTCCGGAAAATACGCACGCATCGTTCGCAGCGCGTAGGGGTTTGCGAGGCCGCGGCCCGTTCCGATGGGAGCACCCCAGGGCATCAGGACGCGGCACCCCGCAGCCATGAGCCGCTCGGCCGCGCCGAGGTCCTCAGTCGTGTAAGGAAAGATCTCGAACCCGTCCCGGCCCAAAGCCTCGGCCGCTTCGACCAGGCCGAAGAGGTCGGGTTGCAGCGTGTCGTCGTTGGCGATGACTTCGAGCTTGATCCACGGCGTCTCGAACAGTTCCCGCGCCATGTGCGCCGTGGTGATCGCCTCGCGCGCCGTCCGGCAACCCGCCGTGTTCGGCAGCACGCGGACGCCGAGCGCACGGATCAGTTCCAGGAAGCGTTCGCCCGTGCGTCCCCGCGCCTGTTCGCGGCGCAAGGACACGGTGACGATACCGGCGCGCGACGCCTTCACGGCGTCGGCCATGATTTGCGGCGATGGATAAAGCGCCGTGCCGAGCAACAGCCGCGACCCGATTTCCGTCCCGTAGACGGCAAGCGGGCCCGTGCCGGGTCTGAGGCCGAGCAGGTGGGGTTCGCGCGGGTTCATGGAACCTAATTTAGGGCTTCTTGCCCCGCCACGGAACACGCGACTTCGAAAAAGGGTCTGGGACCTCCCGGTTTCCCGCCGGCTGTCCACATCTCCCAGGTCTCAGGGAACGGCCGCCAGCAGGACGAAGATGCCGAAGATGACCAGATGAACGGCCCCCTGGAGGATGGTCGTCCGGCCGGTCGCCAGCGTGACCGTCGATATGAAGAGCGTCAGCACGAGCAGCGCCATTTCTTCCGGATCGAGGCCCAGTTGCAGCGTCGTGCCCGTCAACAGGGCGAAGGCCGCCACGGCCGGAACAGTCAGGCCGATGGTCGCCATGGCCGAACCGAGCGCGAGGTTGAGGCTCGTCTGGAGACGGTTCGCGGCGGCGGCCCGCACGGCGGCCATGCCTTCGGGCAGGAGAACGATTGCCGCGATGATGACGCCGAGGAACGCTTTCGGCAGTCCGGCGGCTGCGACACCTGCTTCGAGCGCCGGCGAGATCGTCTTGGCCAGCAGGACCACGCCCACGAGCGCAACAATCAGAATGAAAAGGCTCAGCGCGGCCGTTCGGTTATCCGGCACGTCGTGGACGGGAACGCTCTCGCTCACGTCGGCCAGAAAATAATCGCGGTGGCGGATGGTCTGCACGAACAGGAACACGGCATAGAGAACGAGACACGCGAGGCTCACGAACGTGAGCTGCGCCACCGAATACGTGGGGCCGGGCGTGGCGAGCGTATAATTGGGCAGAACGAGCGTGATCGTTGCCAGCGTTGCGAGCACGCTCAGCGATGCGCTTGCCGCACTCGTCTGAAACGACTGTTCACGATGGCGGACGCCGCCGACCACGAGGCAGAGCCCGACGATGCCGTTCAGAACGATCATGACGGTGGCGATGACCGTATCGCGCGCCAGAAACTCACTGCCTTGCGTGGCGCCCGCGAGCACCGACACGATCAGGGCCACCTCGATCACGGTCACGGCGACGGCGAGCACGATGGAGCCGAACGGTTCGCCGACCTTCAGCGCGATGACTTCGGCGTGGTGGACGGCTGCGAAGACGGTTGCGCCGAGCAGAACCGCCGCCGCCGCAAGGACGAAGACGTTATCGGCCGGGACGACATGCGCAAATTTCAGAACGAGCAGCACGACCGCGGCGGCCGGCGCCAGCCACGTCCATGCAGGCAATTCATCGACGTTGTGTGCTGAAGCCACGTTTCCCCCCATGGCACATGCGAACCGGGCCGGGTCGATCTCCCCGGCCGCGATGTGAGCTTACGGCGTGCTGTTTAGCAAGACGGCCGTCTCAAGCGAAAGAGAAAGTGAGTTGCACCGGCGCGTGGTGCGGCCTGCGCTTCGATTTTGCGCGGGGGGTGGGTTCGGCGGGTTCGTTGCGCGCGAGACCTGCCATCGCAACCCAGCCCGCCACGTCGAAGCCAAGGGCGGCCAGGATGCGTTCCGTCTCGCGTGTGGCGTAGGCGAGATCGGCTTCCGACCACGTCTTGCGGCCAGCCTTGCGCGCGACGACCAATCGGAGTTCGAGCTCTAGCCCCTCCCCCCGGCTTTCACGGGGAGAGGGATGCTCTCTCGTCTCACGTCTTCACTTTGAACAGGTCGGCCTGGTCGGAGACTTTGAGTTCCTTGACGTGCCAGGGCAGGCCCTGCTTGCCGATCTCGTCCATGAACGGCTTGGAGGGGAGCTGCTCCACGTTGAAGACGCCTTTGCCCTTCCATGCGCCCTTGAACATCATCATCGCGCCGACGACCGGCGGCACGCCCGTCGTGTAGGACACCGCCTGCGCGCCGGTCTCCTTGAACGCCTTGGCGTGATCGCAGACGTTGTAGATCATCGCCCGCTTGTCCTTGCCGTTCTTTTTGCCGACGAAGATGCAGCCGATCGACGTCTTGCCGGTGTAGCCCTTGCCGAGCGACGAGGGTGGCGGCAGGAGCTCCTTCAGGAACTC
>JBLMYE010000191.1:0-3477 GCA_050258115.1 Deltaproteobacteria bacterium
CGCGAGATCGGGATGCCACGACTGGCGCAAGGCCTCGACCACCTTGCGGATGACGGCCTCGGACGCGCCAGCACTGAGCCCCAGAAGGGCCAGAGCTTCCTCGCGCGTTGCCGGCATTCCCGGCGCCGTTGCGGCACCTTTCGACAAGGTGGGTGCGGATGGCTCCTCGCGTACCACGAGGGATTGGCCCGACGGAGGCGACAGGCGCGGCTCAAGTCCCGGCAGCACCGGCTCAACGGGGACCCGCAACGGGCCAGCCGCCACGGGCACAGCCGCCTGCTTCTTCAAGATCACGAGCAGTGTGGCCAGCGTCGCGGCCGCGATCAGAATCGCAAACGCGAGGGGCGGAACGGAAATGCCCGTCCCGCCGGTCGTGCTCCAACCCTCCACGCGTGGCCCTTCCACTGTTGCAGCCGGCGGTGGCGGCGCGACTTCTGCAGCGGCTACGACGGTTTCCGTTCTGCTCGCTGATTCCACTTCCTTCGCCGCCGGGTTGTTGAGGATCGTAGGCACGGCCGGTGCCGCGGGTTGGCCGTCCGCAACGTCCGGCTTTGCCGGAACGGTTGCCGGCAAAGACGTGCTCGATGTTTCCAGCGGCTTCTGATCTGGCGGGGGGCGCTGCGGTAGCGGCGCGGGCTGCATCTCAGCGCTGTTCGCTTCGACGGCCTTCGCCCCGGCAGGCTGCCCATTGTCCGGCACCTGCGGCGCCACCGCCGCTTTCGGCGCAACGGCCGGAGCGAACGTCGACCGTTCGCCAGCGGCAGGGGCGTCAGTCCGCGCCTCACGGCTGGCACGCGGCTCGGCCGCCGTCCCGCCGTCTTCCAGTTCCGCGACGCGGGGGTCGAGCGGCGTGAAGATCGCGTCGACGCCGGCAATCGGAGCATAACCGTCGGGCATCTCGACGAGACCGGTGGCGCGGCGCGGTTCGGGGAACGGATAGCTGTCGCGCGGCTCGCGAGGCCCCATCCGATAATAGAGGCGCCCGTCGTTGTTGTAGAATGCGCGCCCGTCCGTGATGCGAGCGATCGCGGCATAGACGTCCGGCCACTCGGCACGCTCGCGTCCGCAGGCCATCGTGAAGCGATGAACGAGGAAGGTGCGGCAGCGATCCGGGTTCTGCTCGGAACAGGCGCGATAAGGTTCCTGCCGCCGTGTTCCGTAAATGCGATAGGCCTGATCGCCCGAGGGACGCACCTGAACGCGTCCCCCGACGACGTTGCAATCGTAAGGCAGCACGATCTGTTCCTGCGCCTCCGCCCGCGCGAAAATTCCGGAGTACAGCAACAGGAGCCCGGCAGCCACCAGCGCGCGGCGGATCGACGATGTGCTCATATGGCGAGAGGTCATGTGGCGAACCTAGCCCCAAGCATGGCTACTTTGTGTCGAGGCGGAACGACGCCGTGCATGAACCGCGCGCTGTGGCCATAAAGGCGCCGTTCGTTGTGCTCGAACTGTGCCGAGATCCAGCGACGGCAATGGTTTTCTCGCCTGGCGTGGAGGTTCGGCGGCATGGGCTTGGGAGGCCGCCGGCTGCCGATCTGAACCGTGTTCGCTTTTTCGGAATCGTGCTTATCTGGCTTTTCATGACGCGGACTGAAAAGCGCCCTTCCACCGCAAGCCGAACCGCCGATCCGGACCTCCCCGGGCGCGAGGCGCTGCGCGGCGTCCTTCTTGAAAAGGCTGGACGGATCGTTGCGGACGAGGGCCTGGCCGCCGTGCAGGCGCGGCGGCTGGCGGCCGAGGGCGGCTGCTCCGTGGGCACGCTCTACAATATCTTCGGCGACCGCGATGGCCTGATCCTGGCGATCAACCGCGAGACATTGACAGCGCTCAGTAAGCCGCTCGAGGTGGCGCGCGCATCATCGGCGCAAGCCGGTCTCGAAGCGCGCCTGCTCGCGCTCGCGTACGCGTACACGACCTTTGCGCTCGAGAACCGGAACCGGTGGCTTGCGGTGTTTGAATTTCGCCTGCCCGACGACAAGCCTCTGCCGGCCGACTTCGAATCCGAGCGCGCGCGGCTCTTCGATCTTCTGGTCGAGACCATCGGACGCGATGTGCCGGACGACGCGCAACGCACCACGGCGGCGCGCGCGCTCTTTGGCGCGGCGCACGGCATCCTTCATCTCGCCGTCAACAATCGCCTGTCGGATTTCGACCGGGAACAACTCGACCACGACCTCAGCTTCATCGTGAAGGCCGCCGCCGCGGGAATGCGGAAAATCTGAGTTTTTCGGAGATTGGTAGCGGGACCCGGACTTGAACCGGGGACCTACGGATTATGATTCCGCCGCTCTAACCAGCTGAGCTATCCCGCCGTACCAGAGCGCCGTCTATAGGGATGCGCCGGCCGGACTGTCAAGCGGCGCCCTCGCGGGGCCGCTTCGGCCGAAAGGCCTCGCGACCGCGCCTTGCCGGCCGCGCTACCGGTGTCACTCGGCCGCGATGCGCTTGGCCTCGGCCTGCTTCTGGAACCGCATCATCGTGAAGATGCCGAACGGGCGCACGGACTTGCGTTCGACGAGCTTGAGGTCGTCGCAGACCATGACGCGGGAATGATCGAACACCGGGCGCCAGCCGATCAGTTCGGCAAAGGGGGCCATGCGGCGCTCCACCCAGCCGCGTACGCCCTCTTCCTGGCTGAAGTGGTTGACGATCACGACCTCGCCGCCGGGCTTTGTGACGCGAGAGAGTTCGCGCATGACCTTCTCGGGGTCGGGCACGACCGTCATCACATACATGGCGACGACCGTGTCGAACGAGTGGTCGGGAAATTCCAGTTCGCCCGCGTCCATCTCGTGCAGGCCTTTGACGTTCTTCAGCCCGAGATCGGCAACCCGCTGACGTGCCTTGTCCAGCATGTCGGTCGACAGGTCGATGCCGACGATTTCCAGGTCCGGCTTGTAGTCGGGAAGCGAGAGGCCCGTGCCGACGCCGACTTCCAGAAGCTTGCCGGTGCGATGGCGGTTGATGACGTTGGCGGTGTGGCGCCGGCCTTCGGTCGCCACCTTGCCGAAGGTGCGATCGTACACCGGGGCCCAACGCCGGTAGGCAACCTTCACGGCGTCTTCATGGATGTGGCCGATGTGCACGACACGACCGGCGGTCTTGTGCACCTTTGGACCGGTGCGCTTTGCCTTGGGCCGCAAATTCGAAATCATCTACCAACCTCGTCCTTTGTCATTGCCCCCGCCTGCCCCGCTCGCGCGCGGCCTGCTTCAATCACCGTAGCGCACGGCGGGATTCACCCGCCGCACGCTTGTCCGCGCTCCGGCTCGACACCTCGGCCGCCGGGCCCTCCGCCGACCGTACCGTTCGAACGATCGTGCCGCCGCCGAGCACGCGCGCGCCGTCGCTCCCGTCGGCATAGAACACGCAGGCCTGTCCGGCCGCGATCCCCTGCTGACCTTCGCTCAAGATAACCTTGATCGAGCCATCTTCGGCGCTCGTCAATATGGCAGGTTGTGTCGGCTGCGATGA
>JBLMYE010000192.1:0-3515 GCA_050258115.1 Deltaproteobacteria bacterium
TTTCCGTCTTGAGGAGAGCAACAACGCCCTCGGCCCGCCGCTTGGCCGCGGCATAGAAGCCGTAGCCGTCGATATAGGCGTCACCGCTCTTGTCGCGCAGGGCTTTGGCGTACTGCAGGGCCGCCCGGTCGAGAAGCTCTGCGAACACGGCCGCTTCGGTCTGCTGACTGACCGGACCGGGCGCCTTCTTCTCCGCACCATCGAGCGCAGCGAAAACGGCATCCGCGGCGGTTGCGACGATGTCGGCCGGTGCCTTCGATTGCGCCAGATCGCCCGTCTTCTGCAAAAGATCGTTGAACTCGGGAATGCCGAGCTTCGTCAGCGTGGGTTCGAGTTCCACGTAGATCTCGCTCATTCCGTGAGCGAACATTTCCGCACCGGCTTGAACGTCGCCGGCCTGATAGGCCGCGAGCCCGGCGAGGTAGTGCGCGCGAATGACGTCGAGCCCGACGAGATAGACGACAGGGTCGGTCGCCGCCTTGCTGGCGTCGAAACCCGCCTCACCGCCTTCGCCACCTTCTCCGCCCTCGCCACCTTCTCCCCTCTGCGCCAGTATGATGAGTGAGGGAACGGGGCCGTCATGCGCGGCTGCGCCGTGATGGTCATCGAGTTTGAGTCCGAACTCGGCCACCGCGAGCGTCCCCGAAGCTGGAACAAGGGCTCCAGCCACCGTAAGAGAAGTCCAGAGCCTGCGTGTCTTGCGGGTTGTCACGGCGTATCCTGGTCTAATGACGGTCGAAAGATGCTGGTTCATATCCCGAATGTACTCGATCCCGCAACGCTGGCCGGTGTGCAAGGGTTGCTCGAAGCCCTCGAATGGGCACCCGGATCAGCCACGGCTGGCTGGCATGCGCGAGAGGTGAAATCGAATGATCAGGCCACGCCGGGGGCCGTGCTGGAGCGCGTTCGCGGCCTCGTGACGGCGGCGGTCGAGAAAAACGAGATCGTCCGCGCCATGGCCCTGCCACGCCGGGTTTTTCCTCCGCTGGTCTCGCGCAGCGCCGCAGGGCAGGGGTATGGCACGCATGTCGATGACGCTCTGATCGGGGGCGCGCTGGCTCTGCGCAGCGACGTCTCCGTCACCGTGTTCCTTTGCGAACCCGAAACCTATGGTGGGGGCGAACTCGTCGTCGAGACGCTGGCGGGCGAGGAGGGGGCCAAACTGAAAGCGGGCGACGCAGTGCTCTATCCCTCCACCACGCTGCATCGCGTCGAACCGGTCACCCACGGCCTGCGTCTCGTTGCGGTGACCTGGATCGAAAGCATTGTGCGCGACGCGGGCCGCCGCGAGATTCTCTTCGACCTCGACCGCGCCCGTCGCGCCGTCTTTCAGCGCGAGGGCAAATCCGCCACATTCGATCTCCTGGCCAAGTCTTACTCGAACCTGCTCCGGCGCTGGGCGAAAGCGTGAAGCGGCTCACTCGATCTCATAGCGCTGCTTCAGTTCCTTGGTCCGCTGTTCGGTTTTTTCCGTCTTGCATCCGAGAATGTCGACGGTCGCACCCGTGCCGCCGCCCCAGAATTTCGCGACGTGCTCTTCGCACTCGGCATCCCGGAATGCGAGCCATGTACGCTGCGAAGCCCTGAGGGAGGCCTCCCAAGATTTGGCATCGAATGGCGTTTCGTCCGTCGCCAAGCCAGGGACCGCCGCGAGCGCCTTAGCGTAGACCCGGTTCAATTCCGCGTCCGCTTTTTCGAATTCCGCCCCGGCACAGTTGTTCATCTCCACGGTCGAGAGAGCTTCCGAGCAATCGGCCGCGGCCGGTTCCTGCGCGGCGGCGGGCGTCACGGCGGTGAAAAGAGCGGCAGCAAAAATGAATTTCGATAGCGGCATGGGGTGCTCCGGCGCTCTCATAAGGACTTCCTTAACCTTGATGTCGAAACCATGAAGCCTGCAAGTCAGTCCACAGACCAGTCCTGAGGGCCATGCCGACAGTATCCGTACGCCTCGCGTCTACGAAGTCCACGTTACCCTTTCCCCCGTCGTTGTTGGCCTTTCCCCGTCCGCCGGATAAGCGGCGCCGCCCGGAAGACCCGATCCTCGTGCCGCTCGAACTGCTCCGCCCGACCCAGGGTGCCGTGGGCATGAAGGCGGTCGCAGCCAAGCGCGAGAAGGTCGCGCGGCGCGCCGAATGCAGCAGAAAGATCGAGCGCTATCTGGAAAAGCGGCCCATCCCCGCTGTGCTGGGACCCGACGCGGGATACTACATTATCGATCACCATCACCTCAGCATGGCCCTCCACCAGAACGAGGTGTCGGAGGCCTTCGTGCGCGTGATCGGCGATCTGTCGCGACTTCCGCGCGGCGAATTCTGGCGCCGCATGGCTGAGCGCGGTTGCCTGCACCCCTTCGATCATCACGGACAGCGAATTCACCCCTCGGCCCTGCCGTCTGCTATTCGCCACTTGAAGCGCGATGCCTATCGCGATCTCTCCTGGTCGGTCCGCGAAGCCGGGGGTTTTGTGAAGTCGGACCAGCCGTATGCGGAGTTCCGCTGGGCGCAATTTTTCCGCAGCCGGATACCCCGCACGACGGTGTTGCGGGATTTCGAGTATGCCTACGACCGCGGAATGATGCTGGCCCGATCGGAAGCGGCCGCGCATCTGCCCGGGTTCATCGGAATGAACGACTGAGGCTCCCCGGACCTAATCTCAGCCCCGGTCACCGTCCTGAGCCCGGGTCCACTCCGCGGCCCGGGCCACACGCCCATTGACCGGGCAACCGGCTGCGGTTTCAAAGCCATTTTGAGCCGTCATTCCGTCTCGAACGGCAAGCCGCCGACCGCAGATATCGCTGCGGAACTGAGGAAACCTGCGGCTGGCGCTTGTGACGAACATCACCCGGCGCTAAGGGCATATGTGACAGTTTTTTGACAACGGCGGCGCGCATCCGTCGCGTCCATACGGGGATGCCCGCGCCGGGTGGGGGATCGACCAGATGGCAAAATCGACACGCTTTGCGGTGGGTTCGCTGTTCGGCCCCTCGCGCTCCGATCGGCTGGTCGAACTCTTGAAGGAGCTGTCGCAAACGGCGCTTCAGTGCGCCGCGCTTTTTCGCGAAACGAAGGGCCGCGATGCCAAGGCGATCATCGCCGTCGAACACAAGGCAGACCGGATTGTCGAGCAGATCCACGAGTTGCTCGACAACTCGTTCATCATGCGTTTCGACATCCCAGACTCGATGAAGCTGACTGATAACCTCGACGACGTTGTGGACGGCATGCGCAAGGTCGCCCTGCACCTCGAGGCCTACGCGCCGTTCGTGTCGGAACTCTCCGCCGACGCGATGGACGTGTTCGCCCTGGGCGAAGCGATGCTTCACGACATCGATACGCTGATCGACATGCTGGCCGGTCCGCGCCTCTCGCTCGCGAAGGTGCGCGAAGTGACCAATCGCATCGACGCGGCCGAGTCCATGGCCGATAAGCTCGTCGCCGAAAAGGAACGCAAGCTCGTGGCCGAGTACGCCGCGCCGGGCGCCAATGCCATCGGCTTCATCGCCACCCACCAGCTCT
>JBLMYE010000193.1:0-4834 GCA_050258115.1 Deltaproteobacteria bacterium
GTGAACACGCTCGGCTTGGGCGCTCTCGTCCCCGCTATGTCGGCTTTTGGCCGAACCCGGAAGTCCGCCTCGCCCTGTCATCCATTCACAGCCAGTGCCAGCCGCACGCCAGGTGCATGAGCGTGTTTCAGAGAATGCGCTGCCACGTTCGTTAGGTCCCAGGAAGCCGAACACCTCGCCATGCTCAACCGTGAAGCTCAGGGCATCGACGGCGGTTTGCTCCCCGAACCGGCGGGTCAGGCTCGCGGCCGAGAGCGCAGCATTCTCGCGACAGTCGTCTGCCAATTGCGCCTCGATCCACCCCCGGTCCGGTCGCGTCGAGCGATGGCTAAGGACTCGTGACTAGCCGGTAGCCAACGTGGCAGGCCACGCACTGGCGGGTAATCTCGGCGAGCCCTCCCAGCGCCCGCGCCAGATTGCCGGTCACGGCGGCCTCCTGAGCAATCAACGAAAAGCGACTCGCCGAATCGTGCATCGCCGTGCCGATGGCCTGCATGCTCTCAGGCATCATCGCGGCCATGTGGCGCGCGCCGTGGGCTTCCAGGGAACTCATGCCGAGCCGCTTCTCGGCAATTTCCGCGGCAGCATCATACTGCCCGGCCGCCAGCGCGGCCTGGATCTCACTCACGGCCAGCAGGTGGTCGCGCATGTTGGCCAGCATGTGCTCCTGCATCATGGCCGGCATGGTCACGGGCTGCCGGGAGTCCTCGGCCGCCCATGCCGTAAGCACGAGCAGCGGGAACATGGTCAGAGCGAGAACTAGCATTCTCATTGGTCGTCTCGGGCCGGGGTTGGGTTGGCGAATGATAGGAAACAACTGACACCTTCAAGGTGAGCCGAGCAAAGGGGGCGAAAGGCGCGTAAACTGCCGTCTGCTGGTTGCTCGAGACAAGCGCGCATTACGGTGACATGCTACCTAAACACCACGGCGCGCGGCCTTATCGGAATTATTTCCCAAATTGCTTGTGACAGGGCTTTGCACAGCAACGGCTCAGACGCCGTCGCAAGCGTGATCTGGTGGGCCGATCGGCTTTTGCAGCGATCTTGATGGCAAATTTTCGTTGGCCACGCAATCAACCCGCATTTGGTGAACGAGGAGGAGTGCTATGAGCAATCCGGTTGGTTGGTTCGAAATCTACGTTGAAGACATGGATCGAGCCAAGGCCTTCTATGAGGCTGTCTTCGCGATCAAGCTTTCGGAGCTCGAGATTCCTGAAGTCGAGATGTGGGCGTTCCCGATGCAGCAAGACGGGTACGGCGCGGCAGGGTCGCTGGTCAAGATGCCCGGCTTTCCCGCCGGAGCGAATAGCATCATCGTCTATTTCAGTTGCCAGGATTGCGCAGTCGAATCAGCAAAGGCAGCGCAGTTTGGCGGAAAGATTCAACGGGAAAAATTCTCAATTGGCCAGTATGGCCATATCGCCTTGGTCATCGACACCGAGGGCAACATGATTGGCCTGCACTCAATGCAGTAGACAAGGTGCAAGCGTCTTTGCCTCGGCTGCGGCGCAACAAAGACGCCAGCTAGATTTGCATTTGATTAGCGATTCAGGTCGAGCGGCAGGCGACTGCATTCTTTGTCTACAACCGGACAGACGCAATGCAAGACAAGTATAGGGTTGTTTCCGGCATTATTTTCGGCGTCGTGGCTGTCCTCCAAGGCATCCGTGCGCTCAGCCATTGGCCCGTACAAGTGGGTCCCATGGCCGTGCCAATCTGGATCTCTTGGGTGGCCGTGATAGTCGCCGGCAGCTTGTGTATCTGGGCGTTCACATCGCGCGGGCGGTAGCGTCGGTATCCGGTTCGAAGGCGCGCTGATTGATGGTGGTGCCCAAAGTCCGTTATTAGTGACGAAGCCATCGCTCTCCCATCAAAGGCGGATTGGCCGGAATTGGCCGACTCCTGCCGGCCGAGCGTCCTTGCTAGAGGACGTGCCGCGAGCGGCTCCTTCCGGGCCAAGCGGAAGGCCGTAGTCGACCCAAATGCGACATCGGCGGCGCCGATCACCTTGCGCCAACCGGCGGCGGTCAGCCGTCCGCTGGGGCGATCTGTTTGCCGTCCGCATTGAATCCTTCATGGAAAGTGACGGTGCCCTGCGGAGTCTGGGCGTCGAAAGACAAAGCGAAAAAAACTTCCGGTGGAACTCCCTCTAGTACAAGCCCCGGTAAGTTTCGGAAACCGAATGTCCTGTAATAATCCGGATGTCCCACAAGACAACATCCTTTGGCATTCAGGGCTCTAATCCGTGACAGTCCTTCCAGTATCAGAGCTTTGCCAATGCCCTGCCGCTGGTACTTTGGCAAAACCGAAACAGGCCCAAGACCATACCAATCCCCAGTGCCATCCGAAATGGTCACAGGCGAGAAGGCAATGTGACCTATAACACGGCCATCCAGTTCGGCGACGAGCGACACTGTGAGGGCTCTTGCGGCGCGTAATGCTTCGATGATGAACTGCTCCGTGTGATTGCTGATCGCCAGGGTCTGAAACGCAGCGACGGTTACCTGGGTTATCGCGTTCACATCATCGTTCGTCTCGATTCTGATGACGGTGTTTGGATTCATCGACTCATCTTCCTCTTTCTTGCAGGCCAATGGTTGCTTCGGCGGATTACGCAACATTGGCCGTAGTACGGATCGACCCTATCGTACGCTCGGCAATCCACTCCGCGATCCCGCCCGAGTGCAGGGGGGCGTTTGTGGTCGCTGCAGGTTGGCTTCCGGGCGGCGCGAAGGTCTTCTCATGGCCCGAATCTCGAGCTTCAGGATCACGCAGGCGGCCGAGCAGGAACGAAGCGGGCAAATCGACCCAAAAGAGATATCCAGCAGGGATTTCTAGAATTCGGCCAACACCGTCAATTCCGGCTGGAAGCCAGTCCGACGAGGCGGGCGATCACTATGGCCGGAAACAGGACGCCCAGAGTGGATAAGAATGTGGCCAGCATCTTGGCGGGAGTACTCACAGCGTAGACGTCTCCGAAGCCCACGGTAGTCAGTGAAGCCAAGCTGAAGTAAATGAAGTGAACATAGTCATCGTCCTTCCCGCTCAGCACGACATTGCCGCCTATGGAAACGCCGGTAGCGGCATGAATGACTTCCAAAGTCAGCGCGCCCATGAGCGCCAATAAAAGGTAAACGTTAACCGCTCCGATAATGCGGTAAGTGTTTACACTCTGGTCGCGAAACAGCAGCCGGAGGTTGATAAAAATGAATACCAACGTATTGGCGATGCCTATGACATTCTCCAGAACAAAGAAGGAATACGGGTTCTCTCCGAAACGAACGAGTCGCAGCGTCAGATGAATGCTAAACAGAACTGCGGAGACGGATATGAGCCACACACTGCGTGTTGAGAATATCCCTGAAAAGAAAACGCTGAGCAAAAGTATGTTGAACAGAAGTACTCCGTGACCACTGGTTTCCATGATTACCGGGAGCACGAAAACCGCGGCAATTAGCATGATCAACAAAGTGATAAAGCTCGCATCCGCAAGCCAGTAAGACTGGAACTTTCTGATTAGATTTCGCATGGCGTATTGGAGTTGAAGTCCTCAGGCGGAATCATCTCCTTGTCGCCCAGATCGCCGATGGACTCGAGATAGTCGGCAGCTGCGACGAGTTCGACGGCCGTTTTGATGACGTTCGCCGGCAGCTCGGGCTGCAGCAGCTGCTCGACGAATCCTACGATCGAGGCATAGTGCCGGTCGACCAGCACCTCGCGCTCGTGCAGGGCGTCGATCATGGCAGGCTGGTCATCGAGTATGACCCGCACCGCGTCGTCCAGCTGATCGGCGACCCGTTCGCCCAGGTGCAGCAATTCACGCCGCACCGCATCGACCGCCATCCGCGGTATCTCGAACAGCACCGTGTTCAGCGCAGGCGCCAAGTCCTCCTCTTTCGCCGCGGCCGGCTGACCGGTCATGGGCACGATAAGAGCCGCCGGGAGGTTGACGAACGGCAACAGGATCAGAGCCGTGCTCAGATTCACGATCAGATGCACGTTCGCGACCTGTCGCGGAACTTCGTAGGCTAGCTGTTCGGCCAGCGCCAATCATTCCGCGCTGGGCGACACTGCGCGCGTGATCTGGTCGAGCGGACCGATCAGGGGCAGCCAGATCAGCACCAGCAGGACCTTGAAGCTGACGAGACCGAGGGCGGCTTGCAACGCGGCGCGCGGCTGCCCGATGGTTGCAAGCAGCCCGGTGATGGTCGTGCCGATGTTGGCGCCGAATACCAGCGCGATGCCGGCATCGAGCGGGATCAGTCCCTGGGTGGCGAGCGCGATGACCACGCCGAGCGTCGCCGATGACGACTGCACAATCGCCGTGAAGATCGCCCCGATCAGGATGCCGAGCAGGGGATTGGTCATCGACGCGATCAGGTCCAGGAACGGCTGATACGTGCGCAAGGGGGCCATGAAGTCGGACATCATCGACAGTCCGATGAACACGATCCCGAGGCCGAGGATGACCGTGCCGGCGAGGCTCGCGACCCGCCTGGCCTTCCACAGCGACAACCCGAATCCGCCCGCAACCAGCGCGAACGCCAGGTTGCTGATGTCGAACGCAATGATCTGCGCGGTGACGGTAGAGCCGACCGAGGCCCCCATGATGACGGCGAGTGCCTGGCCGAGGTTGAGCACGCCGGCCGACACGAAGCCGATCGCGATCACGGAGGTCACCGATGAGGATTGCACGATCGCCGTGACCGCCGCACCGGACAGCAACGCGCTGACGCGGTTTTACGCGAGCCTGGCCATGATGGTCTTGAGCCGCGAGCCGGCCATGGCCCGCAGCGCATTCGACATCATCGTCATGCCGTGCAGGAACAACGCC
>JBLMYE010000194.1:0-4102 GCA_050258115.1 Deltaproteobacteria bacterium
CGGAAACGTCAACAGTGCCGTTATGGCGAGATTAACCAGGGGGGCCAGCCGGCCAGTGCGCGGTTGCCGGATACATTCAGCACAGAAGCGCTGCGCAGGCTTTGGGAATGGTGGAGCTAACCGGGATCGAACCGGTGACCTCTTGCATGCCATGCAAGCGCTCTCCCAGCTGAGCTATAGCCCCGAAAGACGGGTGGTCTGCGACCTGGGTGGCACCAGCGGCGGCCTTAGAGCGGGGCGCGCTGATGCAAGACCCGCTCTCTATTCGCTAACCCATGAAACTGCAAGTGCCAAGTCGACGCCGCGGGGGAAAACACCCGCGGCAGCCGGGATCAGACTTCCTCTTCCCCCTCGGCGACGGGACCCCCGATGATGTTGGTAACATCGCCGCCCTCTTCCTCTTCTTCCTCCAGGAAGGTCTCGTCGTCGTCGGCCGGCAAATCCTCTGCCTCCTCGATGTCGACCAGAGCCTCGTCGCCCTCGAGTTCCGCGGCGGCTTCCGGAGCCAGTTCCTTGTCGGCCACAAGCTCCTTTTTCGGCTTGCGCGGCTTTTCTTCGATCAGACCCGCAATTGGTCCGGTGGCATGGGCGATCTGATAGATCGTGCCGCAGATCGGACAGGCGATCGGATCTCGATTGAGATCGTAGAAGCGCGCGCCGCATTCGTTGCTCTGGCAGGTGCGCTTGGTCCCGCGCGCGGCTTTGGTCGACATGGACAACCCCGGAAATGAATGGAAGGAAGGGGGTCTGCCATAGCCATGGGCGCCTGTCAAAAGCAAATCCCGCCGCATGCAACTCAGCCTGCGGGCTGAAGGCTCGTCGCGGGGCCGGGCCCGTTGACAACGTCTGCGCGAGGGGGTCTATCCGCGACGCCCGGCGGCACAAACCGTGTTCACGGGCGAGGGGATCAGACGTGTCCAATTCGAGCGCTCATGCCGCGGCCCCGAAGCCGCTCACCGCGACCCGCCCGCAAGGTCCCCTGACCGGCCGTGTCCGGGTCCCAGGCGACAAGTCGATTTCCCACCGGGCTCTGATGTTCGGCGCACTGGCGACCGGGCGGACGACCATCACGGGCCTACTCGAAGCGGAAGACGTTCTGAACACGGCAAAAGCCGTGACGGCGCTTGGCGCTCCCGCCAGCAAAATTGGTGACGTCTGGACCGTCCTCGGCCGCGGAGTCGGCGGACTGAAACAGCCGGACGCGCCGCTCGATTTCGGCAATTCCGGCACGGGCACCCGCCTCATGATGGGTGTCGTGGCCGGCCATGACATCACCGTGACCATGACCGGGGATGCGTCTTTATCGCGCCGCCCGATGGCCCGTGTTCTGAAGCCTCTGCGCCAGATGGGCCTCGTCACGGAAGAAGAGCGCGACACGCTGCCTCTGACCGTGCGGGGGTCCTCGCACTTGATCCCCATAGAATACACTCTGCCGGTGCCCTCCGCGCAGGTCAAAAGCGCAATTCTCATCGCCGGACTGATGGCCGCCGGCGAGACGACCGTCATCGAGAAGGAACCGACGCGCGATCACACGGAGCGCATGCTGCGTTACTTCGGCGCGCGCGTGGAAACCCGGCCGTGGGACGGCCACACCCGCGTGACGATCCATGGCGACGCGGAACTCGAAGGGCGTGACGTCGTGGTCCCCGGCGACCCGTCGTCGGCAGCGTTCCTGATTTGCGCGGCGCTGCTGGTTCCAGGCTCGGATGTCACCGTCGAAGGCGTGCTGGTCAACGAAACGCGGACCGGGCTCTACACGACACTGCAGGAAATGGGCGCCGACATCGCGTTCGAAAACGAACGGGAGGAAGGTGGCGAACCGATCGCCGATATCAGGGCGCGCCATTCTGAGCTGCGCGGCGTGAACGTTCCGTCCGATCGTGCCCCCTCGATGATCGACGAGTATCCCGTCCTCGCCGCCGTCGCAGGTTTCGCCCGGGGCGACACGCGCATGGACGGTCTCGCCGAACTGAAGGTCAAGGAAAGCGACCGCCTGGCTGCGACAGCGGCTGGTCTTTCGGCGAACGGAGTGCGCGCCAGCGTCGAAGGCGACACGCTCGTCGTTCATGGGACAGGCAGCGTTCCGGGCGGCGGAACGGTTGCCACGCATCTCGACCATCGCATTGCGATGGCGTTTCTCACGATGGGGCTCGCGAGCGCGTCACCCGTCGCGGTAGATGACACCAATATGATCGCCACCAGCTTCCCGGAGTTCCGCTCCCTGATGGAACGGCTTGGCGCGTCTTACCGCTGAAACGTGCCGCGCGTTTCGTTCCGTCTCTCAGCGGATAAACGACGGGGTAGTGAACGGCAAAGATCCGGTATCTGTAAAGCAGCTTGACCGCGGCCTCAGGGAGTGACTGCCACCACTCGACAGTCGAAACCGTGCGGTTGCAGAATGTTGCACAGCCGGCCCGGTTCGACCGCTGTCTGGTAGGGGCCGACGCTGACCCGGTAGGCTGCTCCCATGCTGCCGAACAGCACATTGCCCGTCTGCGGTTCTTCGATGACAGGCTCCAGGCCTTTCAGGCTTGACTTGTGCTTCGATACGATGCGCGCGAGCGTCTGCTCCGCTTCTTCCCGCGAGTTTTCAGCGGCGATCTGCAGTCGATAGGGTCCGGGCATGGCGGCCGGCTGCGCAACATCTGCCGCAGGCGTTGCTTCTGGCGCTGTCGCGCTGGGAACGGCTGGCTGCGGCGCGGCTGTGGCGTCAGGCGCCGCCGGCTCTGGAACGGGCTGGGCAACCGCGATCACGGTCGGCTGAGCGGCGGCAGGCTCCGAAGTCCTCGTCGTCGCGTTCGATGCCGGTTCGGCTTTACCGGCGGCCTCCTCCACAGGCTTGCTGAGCGATGCGGTTTCTATGCGCGCCGGAGCGGGAATGATTTTCGTCTCTGCCGGCCATGTGACGGGCACGGGCGTCGCCGCCGGAGCTTCATTCGTCGAGGAGGCTTGAGCGACGGCCGCCTGTTCCTCGGGCGGCGAACCGGCAACGCCACCGCTTCCTCCGAACAATGAACCAATGAATTGAGTGGCGGTCTGCCCTGCGGTCGCAAGTGTCGCCGACGCCGCCGAAGCTGCATTGCTCACCGTCTGAGCCGTCGACGAAACATTGTCGGAGAGCGTCGTCGAACTCGCAGCAGGCGTGACCGGCGGCGCAGGGTCCGGGGCTGCCGAAGGTGCGGGAGCCGTTGCGACCGGGGCGGGCGGAGCCGGCGGCGCAACCGCGGGCGCCGGAGCAGGAGCGTTGGCATTCCCTGCCGCCCACGGCAGAGGCTGGCTGTTCGCAGGCTCGGCGGCTGCCGCCGTTTGCCAGGGGAGAGGCTTTTCGGGTGGCGCCGGCTCTGCGTGCAGCGGCTCAATCGATCCGCGCTCGACGGATGCGACGCTGGCGACCGGCTCGCCGACGGTATCCGCCGGTATCGGCGCCGCCGCCACGACGGCAGGCGGTTCCGGAACGGTGTTGGCTTCAGGCTCTGCGGTGGCCCATGGCAGCGGCTTCTCTTCGACGGGTGGCGACGCAGCGGGCTCGGCTGGCACGACAGCTTGCGCAGGCGGTGCGGTCGGCGGTTCCCGTGCGGGTTCTGCGGTCGCCTGAACAGGTGGCGAAGGCGGGTCCGGCGTCAGCCATGGGAATAAAGAAGCGGTCTGCGCCGGTGCTTCCACGGCAGCGGGGGCTGGCACAGGCGGAGGGTCCGCAGCGGGAGCAGGCGTCGCGGCCGCGACGACCGGTGCCGCGCTATCGACAGGAGCGGCCGCCACCGCAGGGGGGGCACCCGCCCCGCCGGCCACTTCCCGCAGCAGCGCCTGCCGATGATCCTCGGCCACGGCCTTATCCGTCGCGGAGAGCCCGTCGCGCAGCCACACTGCCGCGTTGAGGTCCGAAAGCGCCGCGCCGGGTTTCTTCTGCGTGCGCTGGGCGACGCCGCGATAGAAAAATGCCTTGGCGAGCTCGGGATTCTTGAGCGCCCCCGACATGATCGCCGTGGTCAGAGCCGCCACCGCCGCATCAGTGCGGCCGCTCTCGAACGCCTTCGTTCCCGTGGCGAGCGCCTTCGCGGCATCAGCCGCCTTGGTGTCGGGCGCCGCCTTGGCTTCGGCCTGC
>JBLMYE010000195.1:0-2805 GCA_050258115.1 Deltaproteobacteria bacterium
GGTAGAATGCGCTCCGGCGGCGATGCCATGGAGGAGGAAGGACTCAAAGGTTCGCCGCCCGTGGAGGAGACCGTGGCGCTCTTTTCCGGAATTGTGAAGGTGGCGCCCGACGGTACGGCCAAAGTTGAATTTGATCTGCCGCAATTCAACGGCACGGTGCGTGTCATGGCCGTAGCATGGTCGGGAACCAAGATCGGGCACGGAACCGCTGATGTGATCGTGCGGGACGCCGTGGCGCTGACGGTTTCCGCTCCACGTTTCCTCACGCTGGGAGACGAGGCGACGGTGGACCTTTCGGTGCATAACGTGGACGGGCTGGCCGGCAGCTACACGGTGAAGGTATCGCAGCTGCCTCTCGATGCTTCGGCGGGGGCTCCGCGCGGCATTCTCTCGCGCACGATCGGGCTCAAGTCCGGTGAGCGCAACAGCGAACGTCTCGCCCTGAAGCCCGACGAGGTCGGATTGCAGACCTACGACGTCGGTGTCACGGGGCCCGGCGGCATCGACGTTCGCCGCCGCCTGACGTTCGACGTCAAGCCGCCGGCGGGAGACATCAAGCGCACGACCGTGAGTTCCCTCGCCGCCAAGGGTGGCAAGATCACCCTCGGCAAGGACCTGCTGGCCGGTCTTATCAAGAGCCGGACACGGGTAAACGTGAGCGCCGGCCCGGCCGCGGCGTTGGATGTCCCGGGACTTCTCACGTCGCTCGATAGATATCCGTACGGGTGTGCGGAGCAGACGGTATCGCGGGCGCTTCCGCTCCTCTATGCCAACGCGGTCGCCGAGCAGATCGGCATTGCGCCGGACAAGGAACTGAAGGAGCGGGTTCAGAAGGCTATCGACCGCGTCTTCGAGATGCAGGACAGCACCGGGGCGTTCGGCGTCTGGGGCCCGACCGACGTCGATCTGTGGCTCACCGCGTACGTGACGGACTTCCTGACGCGTGCGAAGGAGGCAGGCTATGCGGTCCGGCCGGTTCCGATGGGTCTGGCGCTCGATCGTCTGCAGAACTTCGTGGCCAATGCGCAAGACAGTGCCAATTCGGCCGAGTCGCGCGCTTACGCTCTCTACGTGCTCGCGCGCAACGGCAGGGCTCCCGTCGGGGAACTGCGCTACTTCGCCGATGAGAAGCTTGATCAGTTCCAGACCGTGCTCGCCAAGGCGCAGCTCGGCGCGGCACTCTCGATGCTCGGCGACAAGCCGCGGGCCGAACGCGTCTTCAAGGCGGCACTGGCCGGCATGCAGGCTCAACCCACGGCCGTGCTGGCCCGAAACGACTTCGGTTCGTCGCTTCGCGACGGCGCGGCGCTCGTGACGCTGGCCGTGGAAACCGGGCTCTACAAGGAGGAAGTTCCTAAGCTCGCCACTGTCATCGCAGGTGCTTATCAGGCGCGGCAGTATACTTCGACGCAGGAACAGGCGTGGATACTGCTCGCGGCACATGCGCTGGGAGAAGACCTGAAAGGCACGAAGCTCGCGATCAACGACGCCCCGGTGCAGGGTTCCATCGTGCGCAGCCTCACCGCCGAGGACATCGAGAAGGGCGTCGTGATCACCAACAACGGCGATGCGAGTGTGGATGCAGTGGTGACCGTGATCGGCGCCTCGATGCAGCCGGAACCGCCCGCTGCAAAGGGGTTCACGATTACGCGCAGCTACTACACGCTCGACGGTGAACCGGTCGAACTTGCGAGCGCCGCCGGGGGGCGCGCGGAACTTCGGCAGAATGAGCGCCTTGTGGCCGTCGTGAAAGTGGAGAGTGACGAGGCGCACGGTCGCGTGCTCGTCGTCGACCGGCTGCCGTCGGGACTTGAGATCGACAACCCGCGTCTGCTGGAGAGTGGAGACGTCTCCAATCTCGAATGGCTCAAGGTGACTCTGAAGCCGCAGCATACCGAGTTCCGCGACGACCGGTTCGTGGCTGCATTCGATTTCTCCGCAAAGCCGGCGTCGAACGGCGAGAGCGAAGAAACGGATGCGTCACCTGACGAAGACGTCTCGACGGCGGCGCCGGCCAAGGCGTCGGCTGCTGTTGCCTATATCGTGCGCGCGGTCACTCCGGGAACGTTCGTTCATCCGGCGGCAACCGTGGAGGACATGTACCGGCCCGAGCGTTACGCGCGAACGGAGGCGGGACAGCTGACGGTCAATGCGGAGACGACGAAGAAGTGAAGGTGATGCGAGCCTTGAAGCATTTTCTCATCGTGGCCCTGGCGGGCTCGGCGGCGGCGTTTGCCGCCGTCGAGGTCGCCAAGGTTCATCTGGGACCGCCGCCGCTCGCCAATGCCGAGGGACTATCGACCACGGTCATCGACCGCAACGGCAGATTGCTGCGTGCCTTCACGACGCCGGATGGCCGCTGGCGCATGCCTGTCGAACCGGAAGACATCGATCCGCGCTACTTCGATATTCTCAAGGCCTTCGAGGACCGGCGCTTCGAAAGCCATGCCGGCGTCGATCCGATCGGTATGGCGCGTGCAGCATACCAGGCGGTGCGGCATGGCCGCCTCGTGTCCGGCGGCTCCACACTGACGATGCAGGTGGCGCGTCTTCTGGAAGGCCGGCATGGCAAGGATGCCAAGGGCAAGTTCCGTCAGATGGTGCGCGCACTACAGCTGGAAGAGGAAATCTCCAAACGCGATATTCTGCGTCTCTATCTGCGGCTGGCGCCGTTCGGCGGCAACATCGAGGGGGTGCGGGCGGCGTCGCTCGCATACTTCGGAAAGGAACCCAAGCGCCTGTCGGTCGGAGAGGCCGCGCTTCTCGTTGCTTTGCCTCAGTCCCCGGAAACGCGCCGGCCGGACC
>JBLMYE010000196.1:0-7467 GCA_050258115.1 Deltaproteobacteria bacterium
CGAAGCTCCGCTCAGGTGGATGCTGGATACGAGTTCGTTTACGCAGGTGCGGCGAAACGCTGAGTGGCTGGGGTCGGAACTGGTATAGTGAAGCGGCTGTTGTCGTCCGGCTCGTAGGCAATGCCAAAGTCCGAAGACAATTTGGGTGCAAGGCGAGAATTGTCTGGCGCGCAGCGCCGGAAACGAAACGAGAGCTTCGGGGTCAGTCCCGGGGCGCCAGGTTATCGAGGCTTCGGGGCAAGAGCGTCCACGCTAAGTGGCCGCACCCATCGAAAGAACCCAACATGGAATTGGCAGATATCCTTTCGGCGGATTCGATTATCCCTTCGCTGGATGTGACTTGCAAAAAGCAAGCATTGAACGAGTTGGCTCTGCGCGCGTCGGAGATCACAGGGTTGGAGCAGCGGGCGATCTTCGATGCCCTGCTACAGCGCGAACGTCTCGGCTCGACGGGTCTGGGCAGAGGCATCGCGATTCCCCACGTCAAGTTCAAGGCGCTGAAGGGGATCGTCTGCGTATTCGCGCGCCTAGCGAAGCCCATTCCGTTCGACAGCCAGGACGACCAGGACGTCGACCTCATCTTTTTGCTGCTTGCCCCCGAGCATGCGAGCGGTGATCATTTGAAGGCTTTGGCGCGAATCTCGCGCCTCGTGCGCGAGCCCGCAACGCTGGAACAACTCCGTGCCGCAAAGGACGAGGGTTCGATTCGCCGGGTGTTGACCGTCACGGCGGCCTCGCACGCGGCCTGATCCGCAGGGCGGTCCGGTGTCAATACCCGGCACCCAGGGCTGCCAAGCCGGCGGCTCCAATTGCGATGCGCCACCAGCCGAATGGGGCGTAGCCGTGCCGGCTGACAAATTCCAAAAGCGTGCGCACGACCAATAGTGCCGAGACGAATGCGGTGACGAAGCCGATAAAGATCTGCGTTGCGTTGGACAGATCCATCGTCTGCCAGTTCTTGTACAGATCGAAAGCAAACGCTCCCGCCATCGTGGGTATGGCGAGAAAGAAGCTGAACTCCGCCGCAGAGCGTTTGTCGGCTCCCAGAAGCAGGCCGCCAACGATCGTCGCGCCCGAGCGGGAAACGCCGGGCATCATGGCCAGAGTCTGAAACAGGCCGATCTTGAAGGACATGGCCGGCGGGAACGCCATGGCATCGGTATACCGCGGTTCGATCGCAAACCGGTCGACCGCGAGGAGCACGAAGCCGCCCAGGATCAGCGTGACGCAGATCAGAACCGGCGTTTCAAAAAGGACGCCCTTGATGAAGCCGTGCAGCGCGGCCCCGGCGACCGCCGCCGGGAGGAAGGCAATCAGGATCGAAAGCGCGAACCGCCGGGCCTTGGGATCGAACGGCAGGTCTGTCGCAGTCTTCCAGAGCCGGCCAAAATAGACGGCGAGGATCGCGAGAACGGCGCCGAGCTGGATGAGCACCTCGAAGGCGCGGCCGGGTGAGCGCACGCCGAGGAAGTGTCCGGCGAGGAGGACATGGGCGGTGGACGAAACCGGCAGGAATTCGGTCAGTCCTTCGATGACGCCGAGCAGTATGGCCTGCCAAGTTTCCATCGGTGTCGAACCTTCTGGTGGCGTGGTAGCGTGCCGGGGCTGGTTCAACCCTGCGGACCGGCGCTGACAGCCGGGCGGCCGTCACTTCTGACGCAATAAGCACGACAATTATTTCGGATTCGCGTAGATCGTGTGGCATCAACCGGGAACGCACGCGTCACCGACGGCCATGACTGTTCTCATTCATTATCCCTTTTGTCCACGAAGCCGAGCCGTCCGAATTGCATTGGCGGAACTCGGCCAGAAAGTCGATCTGGTCGAGGAAACCCCCTGGGCTTGGTCCGAGGACCTCCTGGACATCAATCCGTCGGGTGAGTTGCCTGTACTTGTCCCGCCCGAGGACACGCCTGTCGCCGGCGCCTATGCCATCAGCGAGTATCTCGATGAACTCGGGTTGGCGCAGACCAGCGACGCAGGCGGCGGCGGGCTGTTTCCGGGGTCCGCCTTGGAACGGGCAGAGGTCCGGCGGCTGGCGGACTGGTTTCTGAACAAGTTCGAGCGGGAGGTTGCGCGGGACCTGATCGAAACGAAGATCACAAGTCTCCTGGCTCCGGCTCAGGGCGTCCCGCCCAATGCCGAGACCTTGAGGGCCGTCAGACACAACCTCAGATACCATCTGCGGTATGTGGATCATCTGGCACACGCGCGGGATTGGCTCGCTGGACCGCGGCTGAGTTTCGCCGACATGGCGGCCGCCGGCCAGCTATCCATCGTCGATTATCTCGGTGATATCGACTGGGAACAGCATCCGTCCGCGAAGAACTGGTACATGCGGTTGAAGTCGCGGCCAGCGTTTCGCAGCCTCTTGACGGACCGGTTGCCGGGGCTGCCGCCTCATCCCAGCTATACCGACCTCGACTTCTGAGGCGACGAGAATGCGTGCCCCGCACAGCGTACCCGACGACAGGCAGTTCGCGTCTCCAGGCCAGCGGATCCGGGAGTGCGCAATCGGCCTGGGATTTGACGCTGTCGGGTTCGCGCGACTGGAGGCCGGCGGTCCGCAAGCCGCGCGTCTCAGATCTTTCCTCGATGCCGGATGGCACGGCGACATGGATTGGATGGAGACGACAGCCGATCGGCGTGGCGATCCGCTGGTCCTGTGGCCCGAGGCCAGAAGCGCGGTCATGGTGGCGATGAGCTATGCGCCGCCGCGAGATCCTTTGGAAGCTTTAAGCCAGCGCGATCGCGGACTGATTTCGGTCTACGCCCAGGGCAAGGACTATCACGAGATCCTCAAGCCTAAGCTCAAGCATCTGGCACGCGAAGTGGTTGCGCTCACATCCGGTGACGTCAAGGTATTCGTGGATACGGCACCTCTGATGGAGAAGCCGTTGGCCGCGCTCGCCGGTTTGGGCTGGCAAGGCAAGCATTCCAACCTCGTCTCGCGGCAGCATGGTTCCTGGCTGTTCCTCGGCGCGCTGCTGACAACCGCTGAACTGGAGCCCGATGACCGGGAATCCGACCATTGTGGATCGTGCCGCCGCTGCCTGGACATCTGCCCGACGGCCGCATTTCCTGCGCCCTATCAACTCGATGCGCGGCGCTGCATCGCGTACCTCACCATCGAGCACAAGGGGCAGATCGGGCACGAGTTCCGGCCTGCGATCGGCAATCGCATTTTCGGTTGCGACGACTGTCTGGCCGTATGCCCCTGGAACAAGTTTGCCGCCGAGGCCTCTGAAATGCGTTTTGCCGCGCGATCGGAAACGGCCAATCCGCCGATCGCCGAACTGCTCACGTTGACGGATGCTCAATTCCGCGCGCGCTTTGCCGGTACGCCGGTGAAGCGGACCGGACGCGACCGTTTCGTGAGAAACGTTCTGATCGCTGCGGGGAATTCGGGCGACGGAACACTTGTGGGCGAGGTTCGATCTCTTCTCGACGATGCGTCACCACTTGTCCGTGGCATGGCGGTATGGGCCTTGTCCCGGCTTGCTTCAAAGGCGACGTTTCAGCATGAGCGTGCGGCGCGCTACGAAGCAGAGCCCGACCCCGGCGTGCGGACCGAATGGATGACGGAGACAACGTGATGGCGACCCTGTTCTGTTTCGGTCTTGGCTACAGTGCGAAGCACCTTGCTGCGATGCTCGAAGAGGAGGGCTGGCACATTGCCGGGACGGCGCGGACGCCGGATGGTGTGGAGCGGATCCAGGACCTCGGCTACATGGGTTATGTGTTCGACGGCCAGAGCGCCGGGGCCGGGTCGGGGCCCAGCCAGGGTGCGGGACCGGCGGCGCGCCGCGCTTCACACATCCTGATCTCTGCTCCGCCGGATGCGGGCGGCGATCCCGTTCTGCGCTATCACGCGGATGATATTGCAGCATCGAACGCCAAGTGGATCGGGTATCTCTCCACGATCGGGGTTTATGGCGACCACGGGGGAGCGTGGGTCGATGAGACGACGCCGGCGACTCCGTCGTCGGACCGGTCGCGCCGCAGGGCTCTGGCCGAACAGCAATGGCTCGATTTCGGCCGTTCTTCAGGCAAGCGGGTCGAGATATTCCGGCTGGCCGGTATTTATGGACCCGGCAGCAGCGCTATCGACGGCCTGAAAAGCGGAATGTTGCGATCGATCGTGAAGAAGGATCAGGTGTTCAATCGCATTCACGTCGATGATATTGCGCGCGTTCTGATTGCGGCGTTGTCGCGTCCGCACGTTCACGCGATCTACAACGTGACGGACGACGAGCCGGCGCCGCCACAGGACGTCAATGCCTACGCAGCCCAACTCCTGGGTTTGCCGCCTCCTGTCGAGATCGCCTTCGAGGACGCAGCACTTTCCGAAATGGCGCGCAGTTTTTACGCGGAGAACAAGCGCGTCCGTAACGACCGGATCAAGACAGACCTCGGCGTCGAACTGGCATTTCCGACTTACCGGGAGGGGCTTGCCGCCATTGGCGCCGCTTCGGTCTGACGCCGGCCCGCGTTCATTCAGCTGCCATTCAGAAGGCATCCGCTTTCCTGCCCGAATTGAAGCGGAATGTGTGTTTGCATTCGTGACGGCGGGTGGCGGGCTATGCGGTGCCGATTGGCTGCGTTCGTGGGCGTTGTAGGTTTTTCGTTCTCGTTTGCCGCATTGGCGCAAAGTCCGGCCGACGACATCGCCAACAGGTTTGCCGAACCGGATGCGAAAGTGTCGGGAACCGCCGGCAGCTACGAGCAGGACATGCTCGAGCGGGCGCGCCAGGAGGCGCTGGAGCGGGCGGAAGCGGAGCAGCGTCAGAAAATCGAGGCGGAGGCGCGACAGCGAGATCTGGAAGCGCAGCGTGAGGCGGAGGCGCGGGCGCTTTCCGAGAAGCTGAAGCGTGCGGAAGAAGCAAGGCAGTCCAAAGCTGCGTCTCCCGCGCCAGATGATACCGCGCAAAAGCCGTTCAAGCCCGCCCTGACGTCGCAGGACAAATCGGTGACGCCGGCGGCGGGCAATGCGGGCTCGCCGATGGTGGTCAGACCGCCACAAGAACCGTCGAGCGTTGCTGAGAGACCTCGCGACGCGGCCCCCAATAGAAGCGCGGCGAAAGATCCAGAAATGCCGCCGCCGCCCATGGCGCTCGGCCGGCCCGTCGTCCTCCCACCCGCCGCCGCTCAGGCAATAGATCCGCGGGTCACTATCCTGCTCGTCATGGAACCGGGGAAAAAGGGTATTCGCCGGTTCAACAAGACAGCCGATCCCGTCGTTTGCGCAGGCTTAACGTGCTTCATTTCCAACGGCGCCGGCGCGCCCGCCAGCGTGATGGAGATGCGCCGTGCTCTCGGGCCGGGGAACACGTTCGGCCAGCGTGCGGGCGCATGCCGCGGCAAGCTCGGCTGTGTCTTCCGCGGGGTGGCGCTCGCCGGACCTTATCCGACAATCCAACCCATCGATCTGAAGGTGCTCGCGCACGACCGTCGCGAACCGCGCACGGTTTCGGGCGACGCCTCCTGCCACGTTCTTGCCGGCCGACTATCTTGCGGACGGCTGGTCGTGGCACCGGGTTATCGCGCTTGGATCGTGCCGGAGGGCATTGCGCAGGAGGCAGGGCCGCAGGCTCTGGAGGCCGCCGTAATCCGGGGGCTCGTGGCCGCGCCGATGCGTGAGGCCGCGGTCAGCCGCTAGCGGTTGCGGCGGACGCCTGCTCGATCAATCCGAAGAGGCGGGCGATGTCCTCTGGGCGGGACAGTCGATGGTCGCCGTCGGGGACTTCCGTGATGTGCACGTGACCGCCCGTGAGGAAAGTTTCAAGCTCTCGAACATGGCTGGCGGGAACATCGGGGTCCAGTAGCCCTTGGAGAATGAGAATGGGCCTGCTGGGGTCGAATGGTTGTCTCGCCAGGAGATGGCGCCGGCCTTCCTCGATGAACTGCCGCGTGATCGCGTAGGGTTCGCCATAGTTGGACGGCTGCATGTATCGTCCGGTGGAGAGGATCGCCTGACGTGCGTCCTCCGGAAACCGCTTCCACATGAGTTCCTCTGAGAGATCCCACGCGGGGGCGATCAAGACCAGCGCCCGAATCCTGCGCGCCTCGTCGGGTTCCCGCGCCAGCAGATGTTTCAGCAGCAAAAGAGCGATGTGTCCGCCGGTGCTCGAGCCGACGAGAATGCGCGGCCCGGGGGCCACCGTCTTGAACACGGCTTCCGCTTCTTCTAGCCACCTGCCGATCGTTCCCTCCTCGAATGGGCCATCGGAGAGGCCATGCCCGGAATAATCGAAGCGTACGCAGTCGATCCCGTTCGTGGCTGCATAATGCGCCAACGCCGTCGCCTTGGTGCTTTCCATGTCGGACTTGAGGCCCGCCAGCCAGATAAGGCCTGGCTTCTGGTGTCCCGGCACACCAGCTTCCCGCCGGTATGCGATGCGGCGGCGGTCTTTGCCCGTGCCCACTTCGATGAATTGCGGTTGACGTCCCGTCATCCTATGAGTGCCTGCCGTTCGTCTTTAAGACTTTCCGGAGCGTCCGCCTTGGCCCCTCGTGCCCCGACCATACTGCAAATCATACCCGAGCTCGATACGGGTGGGGCCGAACTGTCGACGATCGAGATCGCCGAAGCCGTCATCGCCGCGGGCGGGAGGGCGATCGTGTTGACCGAAGGGGGCCGGATGCTGGACCGGCTCAAGGCGACCGGCGCTGACGTGCGGATTTTTCCAGCGGCCACCAAGAACCCGGTAAAGCTCTGGTCCAACGCTGCTGCAATCACAAAGATTGTGAGGCAAGAAAACGCCGACATCATTCATGCCAGAAGCCGGGCGCCGGCGTGGAGCGCTTTGCTCGCGGCGCGGCGCAGCGGACGCCGGTTCGTGACGACGTACCATGGGGCATACAATGAGAAGTCGGCGCCGAAGCGCTTCTATAACAGCGTGATGGCGCGTGGGGATCTGGTGATCGCCAATTCGAATTACACGCGCGATCTCGTTCGCGCGCGGTACGGAACCCCCGACGACAAGATCCGGGTCATCCACCGCGGGGTCGATTGCTCCGTGTTCGATCCGGACAAGGTGGGTGAGGACCGATTGGAGCGCCTCAGGAGCCAGTGGGGAGTCCGGCCGGACGACCGCGTCATCCTTCATGCGGCCCGGCTGACGAATTGGAAGGGCCAGCACGTCGTCGTGGAGGCCGCGCGTCGGCTCCATGACCAGGGCCGGCTGGACGGCATCGTTATTCTGGCCGGCGATGCGCAGGGCCGGGAGGCGTATGCCGACGGTTTGAGGACGGCGATCGGGGCGGGAGGTCTTGAAGACCGCGTGCGTCTCGTCGGGCATGTCAGCGATATGCCGGCGGCGTATCGCGTGGCGGCCGCCTCGATCGTGGCGTCCGTGGAACCAGAGGCATTCGGACGAACGGCGGTGGAGAGCCAGGCGATGGGATGCCCGGTCATAGCCACCCGGATCGGTGCTCCGCCCGAGACCGTCCTTTCCCCCCCGGAGC
>JBLMYE010000197.1:0-2792 GCA_050258115.1 Deltaproteobacteria bacterium
AATCAGAACGACGGACGCTGCCGAATCGGCCGTGCCCGGCTTCTTTTGTACAATGCTTTCCAGAGAAACCCCGCGATCGCCCATGCGCTTGGCGATAGACGCCATGGCACCCGGACGATCGAGAACGGAGAGCCGCACATAATAAGACCCATAGTGCCCGGAAAGATCGGCCTGTTTGAACGGCTTGAGCTGTGCAACGGGCCTCAGGAACGGCGGCAATATGAACCCTCGCGCCACGTCGATAATGTCGCTCGCGACGGCCGAGGCGGTCGGCTTCGACCCAGCCCCGGGCCCGACGAGCAGGACAGAACCGGAAAAATCGCCCTCGATCGCAACGCAGTTCGTCACGCTCGACACCTGCGCGATCGTCGCACCCTCCGGAACGAAGGCAGGGTGGACCCGCGCTTCGATGCCTGTCGGGGTCCGTTCCGCGACGCCGAGCAGTTTGATTCGATAGCCGAGGTTCGCAGCCGCTTCGATATCGGCAGCATTGATCGACTGGATGCCCTCAACGTGGATCTGGTCCGAACTCAATTCGGTTCCGAACGCGAGGCTCGTCAAAAGGGCCAGCTTGTGCGCGGCATCGAACCCGCCGATGTCGAATGTCGGATCGGATTCAGCATACCCCTTGGCCTGAGCATCCTTGAGCACGTCGTCGAAGGCCAGATGCTCGTCCTGCATCTTGGTCAGTATGTAGTTGCAGGTCCCGTTCAGAATGCCATAGACGCGCTTGACCTCGTTGGCGGCAAGCGCCTCGCGCAGCGTCTTGATCACGGGAATGCCGCCGGCGACGGCCGCTTCGAAGTTGAGCGCCACGCCGTTTGCTTCGGCCAGCTTCGCCAATTGCATTCCGTGCTTGGCGAGAAGGGCCTTGTTCGCGGTCACGACATGCTTTCGGGCCTTCAGCGCAGCTTCGACGGCGGCGCGCGCCGGTCCTTCGTCACCACCGATCAGTTCCACGAAGCAATCGATCGATGGATCGCTCGCAAGCGCCACCGCATCGTCAAACCACACGGCGGTACCGGTGTCCACGGCGCGCACCTTGTCGCGATTGCGTGCGCACACGGCGACCACCTCGATACGCCGCTCCAGCGCTTCACCAAGCCCCGCGCCGTGCTTCGTAATGAGCTGCAGGAGCCCGGCACCGACAGTGCCGAGCCCGGCGATGCCGAGTTTTAGGGGCTCTTTCATGGATGGGAGTCTCGGTCAGCAGGCAGGTTGCAAGGTTACAGGCTGGCTTTCTTGGCGACCGGCTCCGCGTCGTCAGCGATGTCGGCGCCCTGCGAGAAGAACTTTCTCACATTGCGCGCCGCCTGGCGGATCCGGTGCTCATTCTCCACCAGTGCGATTCGCACGAAGCCCTCGCCGTATTCGCCAAAGCCGAGCCCGGGTGACACCGCAAGGTCGGCCTTTCCAATCAGAAGCTTTGCGAACTCAACCGAACCGAGAGCGCGGAACGGCTCCGGAATAGGGCACCAAGCAAACATCGTCGCGGGCGGCGGCGGGATCGTCCAGCCCGCGCGCTCGAAACTCTCCACGAGGCAATCGCGCCGCGACTTGTAGGTCGCGCGGATCTCTTCGACACACTCCTGCGGTCCGTTCAGCGCGGTTGCGGCCGCGACCTGGATCGGCGTGAAGGCACCGTAGTCGAGATAGGATTTCACCCGCGCCAGCGCACCGATCAGCCGCTCGTTTCCGACCGCAAAGCCCATCCGCCAGCCCGGCATGTTGTAGGTCTTCGACAGCGACGTGAACTCGACCGTGCGTTCGATCGCTCCGGGAACTTGCAGCACCGAAGGCGGCGGGTTGCCGTCGAAGTAAAGTTCCGCGTAGGCGATGTCGGAAAGAATGACGAGATCGAGCTTTTTCGCGAGGGCCACGGCATCCTTGTAGAAATCTAGGCTCGCGACCATCGCCGTCGGGTTCGACGGATACGAAAGGATGAACCCAAGCGGCTTGGGAATGGAATGGCGGACCGCGTGTTCGACCGATCGCAGAAAATCCTCGCCCGTCCCGGCCGGCACATGCCGCACGGCCGCGCCCGCGATGATGAAACCGAACTCGTGGATCGGATAGGTCGGGTTCGGCACGATCATGATGTCGCCGGGCGCGGTGATCGCCTGCGCCATATTGGCAAAGCCTTCCTTCGACCCCAGGGTCGCCACCACCTGCGTCTCCGGGTCGAGCTTGACCCCGAACCGGCGCTCGTAATACGCCGCCTGCGCCCGCCTGAGGCCCGGGATACCCTTCGAAGCCGAGTAGCGATGCGTACGGGGCTTCGCGACGGTCTCCACAAGCTTGGCGATGATATGGGGCGGCGTGGGAAGGTCCGGGTTGCCCATACCAAGATCGATGATATCGGCCCCGCGGGCACGGGCCGCCGCTTTCAGCCGGTTGACCTCGGCGAAGACATAAGGCGGCAAGCGCTTGATTCGATGGAAGTCCTCGATCACGTCGCGGGGCTCTTTCGGTGCGCGGAAAGAATGGGTGACGCCGGGAAAGCCCTGCTGCGGGCCTGCCAGGACGCCTCGAAGACCTTGTGTTTACGCTTGCCCGGCCCCCGCAGTCCAGACCCTCGTCCTGCGAGGATGATCCCGGGCCCCAGGAACGCGCCGCCAGGGCCGCCGCTGCGCCGGCGGCGGGCCCGCAAGAACGCCTTTTCACGGCGATGAGAGGCGGGACCACCCAACCAACCGGCCTTGGTCCCGTTCACGGCGCTGTCATTTCCCTTGGCCAAAGTGCGATGGGAACTGCGCACCCGGATATGATAAGGTTCCGTTCCGTTTTCGAAG
>JBLMYE010000198.1:0-2903 GCA_050258115.1 Deltaproteobacteria bacterium
GACAAGGTATGGACGGCTCTGCGCAACATTCAGAACCACCTGCGTGACGACCCGTCGGTCCATGTCGTACTCGTCGCCAACGGCGGCGGGATCGACTTCCTCCTGAAAGAGGCAACCGACAAGCACGGCACGCCGTTCCAGCCGACACTGACCGAACTGGCGGGCAAGGGAGTGACATTCAAGGTCTGCCGAAACACGCTGACCTCACGCAAGCTCACGGACGATGCGGTAGCGGACAAGGTCGTCGTGATCCAGGCCGCGGTGGCGGAGATAGCGCGCCTGCAACAGCGCGAGGGGTACGCCTATCTCAAGCCTTGATTGATTCCGCCACAACTCCCAAAACGTGCGTTGTCGCGGCGCGGTTGCAGTCACACAGGCCAGGACGAGGCAAGCGGGAGGTCCATGTCGACAAGCACGGGACCCTCCGCAAGCCCTTCAGCCGGATTGCAGATGGCCACGGCAAATCCTTGGACGCGTCGAGCTGGAGTTCCGCGAAGCTGTAACGAAGAAGACCTTCCCGCACCCGGCGTCAACGGGTCGCCGCCAACTCTTCGTCCAAACCTGCGATTCCGGCGCTGGCTGGAGTGGGCCTATCCCAGATGATCCGTCTGGATCGCGGTTCGGATCAATGCGTACCGCGAACGTGACGCTGCGCCGGCGCCTTTGAGGTCCGGCCGGACGATTTTTCCAGACCGCCGAGGATCCCGCAGGTTTTGCCGTGACCCGGCTTCTCACAGCGCGCACGCAGTACCCGTAGTTCCCTCTCGAGCGCGCGCAGCTCGCGAATCCGCTGCGACACATGGCCGATGTGTTCGTCGAGCAAGGCGTTCACGTTCGCGCAGTCCTTTCCCGGTGCGTCCCTGAAACGCAAAAGCTCCCGGACCTCGTCGAGTGCCATGTCGAGGCTGCGGCAATTCCGGATGAATGCCAGCCGCTCGACGTGTGCGGAGGTATAGACGCGATAGTTCGCCGTACTGCGCTTGGGATCGGGAAGCAGACCTTCCCGCTCGTAGAAACGAATGGTCTCGACACGGGTATCGGTCGCGGAAGCAAGCTCGCCAATCTTCACTCGGGACTCCCGGCGGAAAGAGGGGTCGAAGAGCATTTGACTCTACACCCACTACAGGGTTTCAAATGCCGCTAAACGTACTCGCGGCGCAGCCGCATCCGAGACTCAAGAATGTCCAAGCCCGACCACGATCAAGTCCGGGTCAATGCGTGCTGTGAGCCGCCAGAGCAACGGCAAACCGCCCTCCCCGTGACCAGTGCCGCCGGATGGCTGCACGTTCCGGCAATGGATTGTGTCACCGAGGAGTCGGAGATTCGGCGCGCACTCGATCGCCTTGACGGCATCCGTGCGCTGACCTTTCGCCTCAGCGAGCGCAACGTGCACATCGATGCGTCGCCGGCGGTTGTGGAAGAAGCCGCCGGCCTGCTGCGCCGGATCGGGTTCGATGCACGCCCTGTGGACGAGCGGCCTGCGACGCCGGAAGCAGCTACCGATGAACAGAGCCACGAGCCCGCTGCTGCCAGCGTTCGCACGGCGGCCATGAAGCTGGCTTGCGCCCTGGTGTTAGCGATATCGGCTGAGCTGGTGGGCTATTTCGTCACCGAGACGATGGTGACGAAAGCGCTGGGACTAGCGCTGGCGGGGAGCGCCATCGCGCTGGCCGGTTTCGACGTCTACAAGAAGGGTATCGCGGCGCTGCTCGCCGGCCGACTGAACATCAACGCGCTGATGAGCGTTGCGGTGACCGGCGCCGTATTCATCGGGCAGTGGGCCGAAGCGGCGATGGTCATGGCGTTGTACGCGATCGCGGAATTGATCGAGGCCCGGGCGGTCGAACGCGCTCGCCATGCCATCACCGGACTGATGGCGATGGCGCCGGAAACAGCCACGGTTCGACAGGACAAAAGCGAGTGGCGGGTTGAGCGGGTTGGCGACGTGCCGCTGCGTGCCATCGTCCGCATCGGGCCGGGCGAGCGCGTTCCCCTCGACGGCATCGTCGTCGCCGGAAACTCGAGCATCAACCAGGCGCCGGTGACCGGCGAGAGCATCCCCGTCGACAAGGAAGCGGGCGACCCGGTCTTCGCCGGAACGATCAACGAGAACGGGCTGATCGAGGTCGAGGTGACCGCGCTGGCGGCAAATTCCGCGCTGGCGCGGATCATTCACGCGGTCGAGCAGGCGGAAGGGAACCGGGCGCCGACGCAGCGCTTCGTCGACCGCTTCGCCGCGGTCTACACGCCTGCCGTGTTCGTCATTGCGATTCTGGTTGCCGTCTCGGGGCCCTGGCTGTTCGGCTGGACGTGGCTGCAGGCCATCTACAAGGCCTTGGTGTTGCTCGTCATCGCATGCCCCTGCGCCCTGGTCATTTCGACGCCGGTGACGGTCGTGAGCGGGCTGGCCGCCGCGGCGCGGCGCGGCATCCTGATCAAGGGCGGAGTCCATCTTGAAGGCGCCCGCCACCTGAAGGCGATCGCGTTCGACAAGACCGGCGCCATCACTGAAGGCAAGCCGCGACTGGTCGAATGGAGCACGCTGCATGGGGCCGCCGATCGCGATCGGATCGCAGCCATCGTCGCGAGCCTGGCCGGGCACTCGGATCACCCGGTTTCGAAGGCGATTGCGGAGGGGCTCCCGAAGAACGGCGCGTCGGCGGTCGACTTCAAGGCTATACCCGGGCGCGGCGTGAGTGGAGCCGTCGACGGCCAGACCTATGTACTTGGCAACCATCGCCTGATCGAAGAGCGCGAGCAGTGCAGCCCGAGCCTGGAAGCCCGGCTGCGCCTGCACGAAACCGCAGGCAGGAGCGTCACCGTCCTGGCATCGAACGATGTCGTGCTCGGCATCTTCGCGGTCGCCGACGGGATCAAGGCACATTCGGCCGAAGCGGTGGCGG
>JBLMYE010000199.1:0-3810 GCA_050258115.1 Deltaproteobacteria bacterium
CCCAAGCCGATGACTTCGGGCGCCAAGTCGGAAGGCCGCTTCGGCAAGCAGGACTTCGTCTACATCGCGGCCGAGGACATCTATCGCTGCCCGGCTGGCGAGCGGTTGACGTACCGCATGACGGGCGAGGAAAACGGCAAGCTGATGCGCCGCTACTGGACGACGGCGTGTCCTAAGTGCCCGCTCAAGTCGAAATGCACGACAGGATCGGAGCGGCGCATCCCGCGATGGGAGCACGAGCACGTGCTGGAAGCCGTGCAAGAGCGGCTCGATCGGAACCCCGAGGCGATGCGGGTTCGGCGAGAGACGGTCGAGCATCCCTTCGGGACCATCAAGGCACGCATGGGGGCGACGCACTTCTTGTGCAAGACACTGCCCAAGGTCGCCGCCGAAATGGCGTTGCACGTTCTCGCCTACAACATGACGCGTGTCATGAATGTCATGGGCATCAGGCCACTGCTCGCGGCGATCCGGGGGTGAGGGCTAGATCGTGCGCCTCGATCCCCTGAACCAGCGCTCATCAGCGTCTCCAGGATCGATGAGGAAGCGCACCCGACGAACAAGCGCAATGAACCGGCAGAAACGATTGCTATCCGATCGGATAAATCCGGCCGAACCCGCGCAGCATCGTTCTCACACAACCAAGACCCGCAGCGGACGTCATCCATCAAATTTCCTTTGTCATGCGTCCGAACTCGCTCACGGGCTCTGTCCAGTAAATCATATGAGCGATGGGCGCCTTCATGCTGATCTCTGCAACAAGATCCGCAGCACGCGATTTCTCCAGAATGGTCAGGAACACGGTACGCGCGACCCTGCCACGGACCCGCTCCGCACTGTTCGCAGTCTCGAAGCTCTCGCCATGTCCCTCGGCTTGCCACGTCGTGAACCCCTTGATCGGCGGTTCTGTCGCCAGCATCAGTTCGGCGATGCGCTCGGCTGCTTCGGAAGGGAGGACGAGGGTGAGTTTGCAGAGAGTGGTTTCCACGAGGAACTCCGTTGGTCGAGCGGCAAGCCGCGCTCAGCCCCGACGCCGAAGCGGCGATAAAGGATCGGCAGCAGGATCAAGGTGAGGGCGGTCGAGGTCACCAACCCGCCGATCACGACGATGGCAAGGGGCCGCTGGATCTCAGATCCCGGCCCCGTCGCAAACAGCAGCGGCACGAGTCCCAGCGCCGCGATGCTGGCCGTCATCAACACAGGCCGCAACCGCCGCACGGCGCCATTGAACACGGCATCTGAAACTGACGCGCCTTCCGCGACGAGCTGGTTGAAGTAGCTGACGAGCACCAGTCCGTTCAGAACGGCAATTCCAAGCAGGGCAATGAAGCCCACGGACGCGGGAACCGAAAGGTATTCTCCCGATGCCAGGAGCGTGAGAAGTCCGCCCACGAGTGCGAACGGCACGTTGGCAAGGATGAGGAGCGACTGCCGCACTGAGCGCAGCGTTGCGAAAAGAACGCCGAATATGGAGACGATGGCGATAGGAATGACGATCGCAAGACGGGTGGCGGCGCGGCGCTGATTCTCAAACTCGCCGCCCCAGACGAGCCGATAGCCGGGCGGCAACTCGACTTTTTCTAGCACCGCCTTTTGCGCTTCATCCACATATCCGACGAGATCGCGGCCGGTCACGTAGGCCTGAACCATGGCGTAACGGGACGCGTTCTCCCGGTCGATTTTCACCGGCCCCGCCGTGCGGTCGACTTTGGCGACGTCCGTGACGCGGACCAAACCGCCGTCTCCGGCGGCAAGCTGCATGCGTTCGAATTCCTGTGGCGAGTTGCGAACGGCATCATTTCCACGAATGACGATGCGTGTCCGGCGGCCGCTCTCCGGCACGATGCCGGCATCCGCTCCTTCGACCATGGCCCGCAGCTCATCCTGAACACGGGCGGCGTCGAGACCGGTGCGCCCGACCGCGAGCCGATCGACGCTCACCTGGAGATAATCGACCGTATCGTTTGCGACGGTGGAGACTTCCGCAGCGCCGCTGACGCCGGAGAGAACGGCTTGAATCTGGCCTGCCAAATCTGACAGAACGCTAAGATCTGGCCCGAAAATCTTGACTGCGAGATCTCCGCGCGCGCCGGTCAGCATCTCCGACGTGCGCATCTCGATCGGCTGAGTGAAGGCAAATTCATACCCCGGCAGGGCGCTCATCGCCTTGCGGAGTTCCTCGATCAGCCACTCTTTATCCGGAACGCGCCATTCGCTTTTCGGCTTCAGGACCAAGAACGCGTCGGTCTCGTTGAGCCCCATCGGGTCGAGGCCGAGTTCATCCGATCCCACCCGCGCCACGATGCGTTCGACTTCGGGAACCTTCTCCTTCAGCCGTCTCTGGATCAGCAGGTCGCCGGCGACACTGGCATCGAGGTTGATCGATGGCAGCTTCGTTACCTGCATTATAACGGAACCCTCGTCCATGGTCGGCATGAATGATTTGCCGATGGCCCCGTACGCCACCACCATTCCAGCCAGACCGCTCGCTGCGAGCAGGTAGACGGGCAGAGGCCGGTTGAGGCAGGACGCGAGCAGGGGTTTGTACGCCGCCGTAAGCTGCCGCATGAGCCACGGCTCCTGGTGCGCTCCTTCCTTGAGGGCCAGAGAGGAGAGAACCGGAATGAGTGTGAGCGATAGAATAAGCGATCCGCTGAGCGCGAAGACGATCGTCAATGCGACGGGACTGAAGAGCTTGCCTTCGAGCCCTTGCAGCGACAGCAGCGGGAGGAAGACGAGGCAGATGATCACGATGCCGGATGCGACGGGGGTCGCGACTTCGCTGGCTGCCCGGTAGACAAGGTGTAGTGTGGGAAGCCTTTGACCGCCTTCGTGGAGGCGTTCGACAGTATTCTCCACAACGACGACCGCAGCATCAACGATGAGACCGATGGCAATGGCTAATCCACCGAGGCTCATGAGGTTGGCCGACATGCCGAACACGCGCATCATGGCAAACGTGACAAGCGCGGCGAAGGGAAGTGTGACCGCAACGACGATGGCGGCCCTCAGATTACCGAGGAAGGCGACCAGAAGGACGACCACCAAAACGGTCGCTTCGAGGAGTGCCTTCGTGACGGTGCCGACCGCTTCCTGGATGAGATGCGAGCGGTCGTAGAACACATCGAGCCGCACCCCCTCTGGGAGAGCCGCCTTGAGCTCTTCGAGCTTTTTCTGGATGGCGGAGATGAGCTGGCTGGCGTCTGCGCCGCGCAAGGACAAGACGAGCCCCTGTACGGCCTCTCCTGTTCCGTTCTGGGTGACCGCCCCGTAACGCGTGAGACTTCCGATCTGAACGACAGCCACGTCTCCGAGCCGGAGAACGCGGCCATTGACAGTCTTGAGGACGATTTCCGCCAGATCTCCGGGCGTCTGAATGGCGCCCTCCGCCCTAACGACGAGCGCTTTCTCGCCTTCTGACACGCGCCCCGCGCCGTCGTTGCGGTTGTTGGCCTCGATCAATCGTATGAGATCGGTCACCCCAAGGCCCGCTGCTGCGAGCTTGGCCCCATCGGGCAGAACCTCGAAGGTGCGGACAAGCCCACCAAGCGCGTTGACGTCCGCCACGCCCGGGATCGTGCGCAACGCGGGGCGGATCGTCCAGTCCAAAAGGCTGCGCCGTTCTTCCAGGCTCAGGTTGCCGCCTTCGATGGTGAACATGAAGACATCGGAGAGAGGCGTCGACACCGGCGCCAGTCCGCCGCTGACGTTTTGAGGCAGATCGGCCTGGACCGCGGCGAGCCGTTCGGACACCTGCTGGCGGGCCCAGTAGATGTCGGTGCCGTCTTCGAAGTCGAGCGTAACGTCTGC
>JBLMYE010000200.1:0-9343 GCA_050258115.1 Deltaproteobacteria bacterium
ACCGTCCATAAGAGTTCCGTCCCGTGAGCCTAGATAATGTGACTGCCGGACTTGTCGTGATCGGTGACGAGATTCTCTCCGGACGCACCAAAGACAAGAATATCGGCACGATCGCGGAGCATCTGACGGCCATCGGTATCGCATTGAGGGAAGTGCGGGTCGTGGCCGACGTGGAAGACGCGATCGTGGAGGCCGTCAACGCGCTGCGCCATCGCTACACTTACATTTTCACGACCGGAGGCATCGGCCCGACGCACGACGACATCACGGCGGATGCGATCGCCAAAGCGTTCGGCGTCGGCATCGACGTCGATCCCCGGGCCGTCGCTATCATGAAGCCGGCCTACGAAAAGCGGGGTATCGAACTCAACGCGGCGCGGCTCAGAATGGCGCGTATCCCTCAAGGGGCCGATCTCGTCGTAAACGAGGTGTCCGTGGCGCCCGGCTTTCGCATCGGCAATGTGATCGTGATGGCCGGGGTGCCGGCGATCATGGAGTCGATGCTGCACTCGGCGACGGCCAAACTCCAGACGGGTGCGAAAGTGCGCTCCGCGTCGATCGTCGTGAGCCACGCCGAGGGCGAGATCGCCGAACTGTTTGCCGCTCATCAGGCCGAGTGGCCGGACGTCGCCATGGGCAGCTATCCATCTTTCAAGGAGGGGCAGTATGCGACGGACCTCGTTCTGCGGTCTGTCGACGAGCAGGCATTGATCCGCGCACATCGCACTCTGGCCGCGAAACTGACGGCGGCAGGATTTCATTTTTTGCCGTTGTAGCAAGGCGTTAAACCCGCCGCTGTGGCGCCTTCCGAACATCGTTCGTCAAACCGGCGCTGCGACGACTTGGGAACTCGCGGGCGGGGGAGCTGTCTGCTCTGTTGCGCCGCAACGATGGTTAAGAGGGACGGGCGAAGCGGGGCGCCCGGGACGCCATCGTCAGGTTCAACGGGTGGGAGTTCCCCGATGTTTGTCGATCTGTTGAAGGCGCCGCTGAGGCGCCGGATCACTGCGCGGCTGATCGCATTGAATTCCTTTGCGGCCGGAGCGGCGATCTTCGCCGCCCCCTCGATGCTCACCATCGAAGCGCAAGCCAAAAGCCCTGGCAGGACCTACTGCTTCTACCGGACCTGTCATCGCGTGAAGTCGATCGATGAGACGCAGGCTCTTGTCGGGCGCGACATGACCCTCGTCGCCTCGCACTACGACAGCTGCAAGAAGGACCGGTTCAATCCCTGCGGGCTCACATCTTCCGGCGAACCGTTTCTGCCGGAGCGGCCAGACAATGCCGCAAGCCCAATTCTGCCCGACGGTACCATCGCGCTGGTCTGGTCGAAGACTTCGAACCAGGCCGTCATCGTGCGCATCAACAACGCGGGGCCTTATTGGGGCAATCGCAAGCTCGATCTCTCGCGCGCTGCGGCACGCAAGCTCGGGATCGGCGGCGTCGGGGCGGTGACCTTGCGGGTGCTGCGGGCGCCAACCCCCGAAGAAGCCCGGTACTCGCGGAACCGCCGCTATGAGCCGGTTGCGGGGCCGATCGGCGCGTTTGCGAGCATCGATGAAGCGCATGCCGCTGTGAGCATCATGGTGGCTGAAGGAAATCCGCGCATGGTGGCGCTGGCCGTGCCTCCCGCCGCGGCGCAGCGCTCGAAGGACCTGGAACTCGCATCGGCCTATTCATCACCCGTCGTTGCGGGCTTCTCCATGCCGAGGGGCGCTCTGGCCGCCGCTCTCATTGCGCAGACTGAGATCGAGCAACGTGTCGTGACCGCCGCGGCGCCGCCCAGCGTTGAGGTGCGGCCCGCAGATATCTCCGCCGCGAGCGTCGATCCGGTGGCGCCTAAACTCAACACGGCCTCGGTTGTGCCGCCGCGCCGGACGCGGGTTCGTGCCGTCGAGGTGAAGCCGGTGGCCGGCGACCCGCTGACCGCGATTGCCATGGCCGTCACGGATCTCCTTTCCGCGCCGAAGGCTGCCAAACCCGCGCGGGCAGAGAAGCGTGCGGCGAGGAAGACCGTGCGAGCGAAGCAAGCGTCGGCGGCAATAGCCGCAGCCAAGCCGTCGCCAGTGCAGGGAGTGCGTGTCGCCGCGTTGCCGTCGGAAGAATTCCGCGCCGGGCACACGACCTATGCTGAGGACCGGTACAGGAAGCAGGGGACCGTCAAAGCGGCCGTCCCGTCAGCTAAGAAGTCTGCATACGCCACGAAGTCCAAGGGGACTGCGCCGGCCTGGACCACCGGCGTGCCGCAGACTCCGGCCAAGCAGGCCGGCTTGCCACGGTCCAAGAAATCGGCGGCTCTGCGCAAAGCGTCGGGATGGCAGTCTTCTGCAGTTTTCGATTTGCCGACGGCGCCGCCTGTTCTGACGGGGCCACAACCGCGCATCCCGGCGGACCATTTGCGTGAGAACGACGAGCGGTCGCGCGTGCCGTTGCGGCGCGTGCAACCCTCAGCGCTGGTCTAGCGATACGAGGCTACGGACTTCGGCGAGTGCGCGGTGCAGCGCGTCGCTGCCGTCGCCATCTTGGCTGCCGACTTGGTGATTGTCTTCCCGGAGGCCGGAAACGGCGGAGGCCGTGTCACTGGCGATATCGGTGATCGCGATATCGGGATCTATCTCACCGGGAAAGAGATCGGGTTCAGCGCTGCTGTCATTGAACAGATCGAAATGAGTTTCCAGCGTATCGAGGTACATGGCGACGAGATCGAGAAGGGTGCCCAGCCTGATGCGGCCGGCGACCAGGAAGTCGTCGCGGAATGTGAAGGTCTGGCCTTCCGCGGGGCCCGGTGAATCGTCTGCGATGAGACCGCGGGTGCGCAAGAAGGAGACGGCCTCTCCGCCGTTGTCGAAATCGCCCCCTGCGGTATCGCCGAAATCGCTCACGGCCTCGATGAGAACCGCAGTTCCGGCATTGTAAAGCCGGGCGATGGTTGAGAAACGGTGGTCACGCTTCGCGATCTCTTCGGAACGTTCGCGCGACTTGAGCACGCGGGCGACGAGCATCTGCTCCAGGTTGCGGACGTTCTGCAAGATGGCCCGCTGCCCGGCGCGTGTCCGCTGGATGGCGTCGCCATCGAGGCCTGCACCCGTTTCCCAAACGAGGCTCGCCTTCATGATGTCCTCGCCGGCGGCGAGCGCAGCATCAAGGTTGTCGGCCAGCAGGTACACGTTGGGTGGGATATACGGCATCAATACAGTCATCGGTGCTTCACCTGGTCGGGGTGTTTCACCTGGTTCATGGCCAAATGAGCGAAACGCAGCACGGGCGGGAGCCACCCGCTGAAAAACCTTAGGCTGATTGTGCCTGATTCTCAGGCGCGGCGATGCCGCGTTGGGTCGCCGTTCAACAGATCTCTGAAAAGATGAGACATTTTGAGGATAACGGCGGGCCGCGAGCCGCAGCTTCAACCGGCGTCCGCCTTGCTCTTTCCCTTCCGGGTCGCCGCCGCTTTTTTTGCGGCAGGTTTGCTGGCCTTGGGAGAAGCGTCGGTTTCCGGCGCCGAGGCCTTGGTCTTCGGGGCGGTTTTTGCTGCGGCCTTGCGGGCGGGCTTCTTCTTGCCGCCGCCCTTGGCGATGCGTTCCTCCAGGAGCCGGACGGCCTCTTCGATGGTCAGTTGCGCAGGATCCATGCCCTTGGGCACCGTCGCGTTGACCTTGTTGTGGCTGACGTAAGGCCCGTACTTGCCATCGAGCACTTCGATCTTGCCGCCTTCCGACGGATGTTCGCCGAGGTCCTTCAGGACCGTCTTCTGAGCGGCGCCGCGCCCGAACCGGCCGGCTCCCTTGCCCGCTCGCTTGTCGGCGAGAACGGTGACGGCGCGGTTGACGCCAATGGTGAACACGTCCTCGATCGTCGGCACGTTGGCGTAGGTCCCGTCGTGCAGGATGAACGGTCCGAAGCGACCAAGGCCGGCGACGATCGGAGTGCCGGTTTCGGGATGGATCCCCACCTCGCGGGGCAGCGAGAGAAGTTGGAGCGCCTTGTCGAGATCGATCGTGGCGGCGTCGATCCCCTTGGGAATAGACGAGCGCTTGGGCTTCTCATCCTTGGAGCCTTCGCCGAGCTGGAGATAGGTACCGAAGCGGCCGTTCTTCACGAAAACCGGCAGGCCCGTTTCTGGATCGAAGCCAAGCTCCCGGTCTTCGCTCGCGCCGCCTTCACCGCCCGTTGCGAGCTGGCGGGTGAAGTTGCAGTCGGGGTAATTGCCACAGCCGATGAACGCGCCGTTCTTGCCTGAGATCTTGAGCGAGAGACGGCCCGTGCCGCATTTCGGGCACTGGCGGGGATCGGAGCCGTCGCCCTTGTCGGGAAAGACGTGCGGGCCGAGCATTTCGTTCAAGGCTTCGAGTACATCACCGACGCGCAGGTCCTTGATCTCTTCGACCGAGCCGGTGAAATCGCGCCAGAATTCGCGCAACATCTCTTTCCAGTCGAGCTTGTCGTCGGAGATGAGGTCGAGCTTCTCTTCCAGGCTCGCCGTGTAGTCGAACTCGACATACTTGCGGAAGAACGATTCCAGGAAGGCGGTGACGAGGCGGCCTTTGTCCTCCGGGATCAGCCGCTTCTTGTCGATGCGGACGTATCCGCGGTCGACGAGCGTGGCCATGGTCGAGGCATAGGTGGAAGGCCGGCCGATGCCGAGTTCCTCCATGCGCTTGACCAGCGTCGCCTCGGAAAAGCGCGGAGGCGGCTGCGTGAAGTGCTGTTCGGCCGCAATGTTCCTGTCGGCGACATGGTCGCCTTCGGAGAGCGGCGGCAGGCGGTTGCCGTCGGTCTGTTCGTCTGAGGGGTCGTCCTTGCCCTTCTCGACAACGCGGACGCGATCGTCGCGCCCTTCCTCGTAGACTTTGAGAAAGCCGTCGAAAAGAACGACTGAACCGTTGGCGCGGAGCGTGTAGCTTTTCCTGTCGCGGCCTTGGACGGCGATGTCGGCGCTGGTCTGCTCCAGTTCGGCGGAGGCCATCTGGCTTGCGACCGTGCGGCGCCAGATCAGCTCATAGAGGGCGGCCTGATCGCGGTCGAGGTATCGGGCGACGTCTTTCGGCCGCCGGGCCGGATCGGTGGGACGGATCGCCTCGTGGGCTTCCTGGGCGTTCTTGGCCTTCGATTTGTATTCGCGGATGAAGGGCGCGACGTAGTTCTGGGAATACTCCCGCGCGATGAGGCCGCGGATGGCGCCGACAGCTTCCGGGACGATCGTCACGCCGTCGGTACGCATGTAGGTGATGAGGCCCGTCGTCTCGCCGCCGATGTCGACGCCTTCGTAAAGGCGCTGGGCGATCTGCATCGTCTGCTTGGCGGAAAAGCCCAGCTTACGCGAAGCGTCCATCTGGAGCGTGGACGTCATGAAGGGCGGGAAGGGATTGCGCTTGGCCGCCTTCTTTTCGAGGCGCGTAACGGAGAAGTGGCCCTTCTCGATGGCGGCGACGATCGCCTTGGCTGCGGCTTCGTCCTTGATGTCGAGCTTCTTCAGCGTGGTGCCGTCGATGGCGACGACGCGGGCGGGGAATTCCTCGCCCTTGGACGTCGCAAGCGTTGCTTCGATGGTCCAGTATTCATCCGTGCGGAACGCCTCGATCTCCGCCTCGCGGTCGCAGACGAGCCGCAGGGCGACCGACTGAACGCGGCCGGCCGAGCGGGCGCCCGGCAGCTTGCGCCAGAGGACGGGGGACAGCGTGAAGCCGACGAGATAATCGAGCGCGCGGCGGGCGAGATAGGCGGAGACGAGTGGTTCGTCGATCCGGCGCGGCTCCTTGAGCGCGGCCATGATGGCGGGCTTGGTGACGGCGTTGAAGGCGACGCGCTCGACTTCCATTCCCTTCTTCAGGGCTTTGCGCGCACCGAGAACTTCCAGAATATGCCAGGAAATGGCCTCGCCCTCGCGGTCGGGGTCGGTGGCCAGGATCAGTTTGTCGGCCCCCTTCACGGCATCGGCGATTTCCTTCATCACCTTCTTGCCGCGGCTGTCGTCCACGTCCCAGTGCATCCGGAAGTCGTGGTCGGGCTCCACCGCCCCGTCCTTTGCCGGCAGGTCACGCACATGGCCGTAGGACGCGATCACTTTGTAGTTCGCGCCCAGGTACTTCTTGATGGTCTTGGCTTTGGCGGCCGATTCGACGATCAGGACGTTCATTCCGTGCTTTCTGTCCGTGCGGAGGCGGCGGCTAAGTCGCCCGAAAACAATTTGAGATTGTGGAAACAGCGGGGTTCGCGGCGCGGACCATGGGCAATCATGGCCCGGCTGTCAAACCAGCAACCTTACGGAGAGGCGCAATCAGGGCGGTTGGCGGGCTCAAGGTTGCGGTCCTAACTGGCAGCTATAACACCGAATTTTGGAGCCGAACGGCGTGAAGGTCGCGGATCGCTGGGAGCAGCGCGTCGTAGTGGTCAATGACCCGGTCGGGATCGAGGTCGGCAACTGGTGTGTCGGTGTAACCGAAGGTTACGGCGATCACCGGAACGCGTGCGGCCTTCGCCGTGCGGATGTCGACGTCGCTGTCTCCGACCATGATGGCCGCTGCCGGATCGCCGCCGGCGAGGCGGACCGCGCCGAGGAGGTGATCGGGATGTGGCTTCGACACGGGGAAGGTGTCGCGGCCGGCGAGCCCTTGGAAATGGCGGTCGAGGTCGAGCGCGCGCAGGAGGCTGCGGGTCAGGCTTTCGCGCTTATTGGTGCAGACGGCGAGTGTGGCGCCTGCGTCTTTCAGAGCCAAGATTGCCTCGACGGCGCCGGGGAACGGCCGGCTCTCGCGGGCGATGTTCTCTTCATAATATCCGAGGAAGAGGCCAAGCAGGCGATCGACTTCCAAGTCCGGCATCGGGACTTTCGCATGGGCGAGAGCCTCCACGATCATGCGGCGCGCGCCAAAGGAGATCCAGGGCCGCAAAACCGCGGACGGGACGGCGGGAAGACCCACATCTGAAAGGGCATGGTTCGTGGCGCCGACGAGGTCGGGGGCCGTATCGACAAGCGTTCCGTCGAGATCGAAGACGACAGTCAGATCCTTCATGGGCGGCCTATAGCATGTCAGTCGGCTCAATTGTGGCATCCCCGTTCGCCGGCCCGATGGGTCGGACGCGGTTTTGCGGCGGCATCGCCGTTCGAGCCGTGCTAGGTAAGGCTCCAAACCGAGACCATAAGCGCCAGGGACCATGGGCCTATGACCCCAGACATGATGAAGATTGCCGCCGCTGTCCGTGCGCTTGCCTTCGTCGAACCTGGCATGCGGCTGGGGCTTGGAACGGGATCGACGGCGGCGCGTTTCGTCGATCTGCTCGGACAGGAAGTGCAGAAGGGCCTCGATGTGGTGTGCGTGCCGACATCGGAGGCGACGCGGCGGCAGGCGGAGTCGCTCGGCATTCCTCTGACGACGCTCGACGATGTGCCGTTCCTCGATCTCACCGTGGATGGCGCCGACGAGATCGACAAGGAACTGCGCCTCGTCAAAGGGGGCGGCGGCGCGCTTCTGCGCGAAAAGATCGTCGCGACCGCCTCGGACAGAATGCTCGTGATCGCGGACGAGACGAAGCTCGTGGAGACACTCGGGGCGTTTCCGCTGCCCGTGGAAGTTGTCACGTTCGGTCTCAACGCCACGCGCAACATGATCGAGATGCTGGCGGCCGATGCTGGTTGCCAGGGAGAGATCAGTCTGCGCGTCAAGGCCGATGGCAGCCTGTTCACGACCGACGGTGGAAACGCCATCTTCGATTGCCACTTCGGCCGGATCGACGATCCCGAAAGCCTCGATGAAGCGTTGAAGTTCATTCCGGGTGTCGTGGAAAACGGCTTGTTTCTCGGCATCGCGGACGCCGCAGTTGTCAGCGGCCGTGCCGGGATCACGATTCTTTCGGCCTCTTACGGTGAAGAGGCCGAAGCGAGCTAGGTTTCACCAAGTTGCAGCATTCAAGGGAGAAACGCATGCGGTCGCCGCGCGCACGTCTGGCTGGCTTCTTGGTGGCGCCGGTGGCGCTTCTGGCCACCTTTTCCGCCGGTTATGGGCTTGCCGATGCCAAGGCGCCGTCCGATGCCAGTCTTGCAGCGGCACAGGAACTGATCGTCGCAACCGGAGCCTCCAAGCAGTTCGATGCCGTCGTGCCGCTGATGGTGAAGCAACTGGAGCCCATTCTCATTCAGATGGTCCCCGGCAAGGAGACCGAGATCAAGGAGATCATGGCTCTCATGGTCGAGCGCTTCTCCGAGCGGCGGTCGGAGATGCTCGACATCATCGCAAAAATCTATGCGGCGAAGCTGAGTGAGGGGGAGATGAGGGATCTGTCGGCTTTCTTCTCCAAGGGAGCTGGCGCTGCCTTCATCGCCAAACAGCCCGAGATCGTGACGGAGAGCATGGCGGCCGGACAGCAGTGGGGCGAGAAGATCGGCGTGGAGATCGAGCGGCAGATCCGCCAGGAGCTTCAGAAGCGCGGAATCAAGATCTAGCGTCCATGCCAGCTTTCGATTTCGATCTTTTTGTCATCGGGGGCGGATCGGGCGGTGTTAGGGCCGCTCGCATCGCTGCGGGCCACGGTGCCCGGGTGGCCATTGCCGAGGAGAGCCGGTTCGGGGGCACGTGCGTGATCCGCGGATGCGTGCCCAAGAAGTTGATGGTCTACGCGGCACGCTACTCCAGCGACTTTCAGGACGCGAAGGGATTTGGGTGGGAAACGGGTTCGCCCGTCTTCGACTGGGCGACTCTCATTGCGGCAAAGGACCAGGAGATCGCCCGTCTCGAGCGCCTTTACAGGGCAGGGCAGATCAATGCCGGCGTGACCGTGTTCGACGCGCGGGCGAGCGTCGCCGGTCCGCAAGCAGTGCGGCTCGCAGATGGATCGGAGATCACCGCCGGCAAGATCCTCGTGGCCACGGGCGGCAAGCCTAATATCGATCCCGCATTGCCGGGGGTCGACCATGTCGTCACGTCCGATCATATCTTCGATCTGCCGGAACAGCCGGGCCGCATCGTGGTTGCGGGCGGTGGCTACATCGCCGTCGAGTTCGCGTCGATTTTCGCGGGGCTCGGATCGGAAGTCACGCTGATCTATCGGGGGGACAAGGTCCTGCGCGGTTTCGACATGGGACTGCGCGAGGGCTTGATGGAGGCGATGGCAGCGCGGGGTATCCGTCTCGTCATGGGCGACGTGTTCACGAGGATCGAGAAGCGCGATAAGGGCTTGGTGGGCACGACGCGCGGCGGCGAGACACTGATGGCCGACCAGGTCCTGTTCGCAATCGGGCGCTCGCCCAACGCGCGCGGGATCGGTCTGGAAGAGGCCGGCGTCGAACTCAACGCCGTTGGTGCGGTCGTGGTAGATGCTCAGTCGCGATCGAGCGTGTCCAGCATCTTCG
>JBLMYE010000201.1:0-4038 GCA_050258115.1 Deltaproteobacteria bacterium
TGGCCGTCGGAGTCCGGCGTGTCGCGCACCTGCGCCCGCACGACGACGAGCCGCAGGTTGAACCGGTTGCAGAACTCGAGTGCCTGCTCCCGCGTGCCCGACGTGGGGAAGAACGCATACACCTTGAACGCGTCCTTGCCGGGGTCCGCAGTCGCGATCAGCGTCACGTCGTCGTTCACGACGCAATCGCCATCGCTGTCGATACGGCAGTCCATGAACGCCGCATCGAAGATGCCCTTCAGCGTCGCACCGTCCAGTTCCTTGACCAGGTAACCCGCGTGCATGGCCTTCACCTGTGCCGCCCGTCGCTCGAATTCGATCACGTTGTTGTCGTCGCCCACGGCTCGTACCTCCCCAGTTCCGAACCCCGAGCATGTCCCATGAAAGGCTCACCACGTGACCCACCTGGGCCCCGACAACATGGATCGATCCGGCAGGGGGTCCAGCTTTGAGAGTTTCCTGAAAAGCGGCTACATTGACGCCAATAGCGTCGATCATGCGGCTATCATGCTGCGATTCGCATAATAAAGATTAAGTCAAATTACGCCTGATCCGATGCCGAGGCACCCTCTGTCCGGCCACAACGGACCGGTTTGAGGCGGCCCCGCGGGCCGCGAGTCGCTCGCAAACGAGCGGCGCATTCCCGACCGGCCGGTCAAGACTGCGCTCGAATCTCCGCCAACCGCTCGAGCACGCGGCGCACGTGGCCTTCCTCGACCACGGCTCCCCAGTGTCCGTCGCAGAAGCGCTCGCCACGAACGCAGAACGTCAGCAAAGTCTTGATGGTGTCGAGATCGGCCTTCGACACGGCCGTTTCGTCCCTGAGCAGCTCGCCCGCGACCGCGGGACTGTACTCAGGATCGTTCCAGCATTCGGCCGCAGCCGCTCGAAAGAATTTCCTCACGGCATCCCGATATTCCGGCCAAGGCATCGTGACCGATCCGTCGGGCTGCTTCTCGCCGCCGGCCCATCGTCGAACCGGCACGAAGTCCGCGGCATAGAGCTTTGGCAAAAAGGCCACGAGCTCATCGATCTCTCGGGACGTCGGTCTTCTGGTCTTCATCGGCTCACCTCGCCCAAGCGATCCCAGGCGCCGCTAGGCGGCGCGAGCAGCTCCTGCTGGGAGCTGCGTCTGCCCGGTCTCCCGGTCATCCCAAATCGCGACTCCGAAATGGACGCTTCCGGATTTCGAGAGGCGACAACCTTGACCCTGCCTTGAGCGAAGTTCGGCAAGCCCTGATGAACTGCCGTAGTGCGCCATGCTGGGATTGATAAGGAGGTGACCTATGGGACTCTTCAAATCGTTGTTTTCAGGGCTCTCGAAGGCAGCAAAGTCTGCGCCAAAGCCAAAGCGTCCATTCGCCCATTTCCCGAAGCGTCCAAATCCACTGTCCAATAGGTCTTTGGGCAACACCTCGCGCTATCGGCGGTTCTGACCGCCGGCGGCGAGCCGCAACGTTTGACTGCCTCGGAACCGGGGTCCATCGGTCGAGGCCCCGCCTCCCCGCTACTGCCTCGTACCCCCGCGCGGCTGCAACTCGATGTCGCGGAACAGGTCCACGAGCTTCACGCCAGCCGATCCCTGACGCACCCCGAAGCGATCCCCGATCCGTTGAAGACTATTCTGCTCCCACGCCTCGTACTTCTCACGCGTCTCTCAGAACCCGCAGAAGTCGCTGACCGAACTCTCATCGGTGACGATCGTCTCGTCAAAGTCGCAGCCCAGGATCGCCGGCAGAAATTCTCGCGCCAGCGCCTCGAACTGCTCGACGCCGTCCTGCGGCGCAAACGTGATGCCAGGCGCCGACTAACGATATGCCGATCCGTCCCACCCTTGAGTATTCGCAATCTTCCGGGCTAAGTCATCACGTGCGGTCCCCACCATTTGCCGCTCCGCACGCCGCAGCATTTCCGGGTTGACGAACTCGATGACCTCTCTTGTCAACGATTCACCACCGACATAACCGACAGTGCCCGCGACTATCGCGGCACCACCACCGATGACCGGTGCCCAGATCCCCGTGCCCGCCGACAGCTCGGTCGCCTTGAGTCCAGCCGCAAACGCCAGTCCTGTAGCACTAACTCCACCGACAGCTTGCTGATAGAACTCGGGCCGATAGAACGCTTTCCTCCAACCATGTTCGTGCACCAGCCAACCGAGTTCCGTCAGCACAAGTGCGCCGCCGATGATGGCTGTGCCTTTCGTCGTTCCACGTAACGCACCGTTCCGAATTCCAGCCAGTCCCCTCTCGGTTCCGTACCAAACGCCGAGCAGGCTCGCGGTTCGCGCCGCTTCGTAGGTCAATCGATTAGCCGTCAGGTCACCGTTCGACATGTCGATTAGCCAAGGCGCAAGCGCCAGGGCCGATGCTGCACCGAACGACGTGTAGACAGCGTACCTCTCCCGGGCGACGTAGCGTGCCGCCTCGGTCGTCGCCGAACGAATTTCGCTCGACGTTGCGCCGATAGGTCGTACCCGCGAATAGTCCCGCCAAAGCCGCTGTGCCTCTGCACGGTTGCCGCGTCCCTGCGCCCGCTCGGCATGCTCGCGGATATAGGCCTTTGTAGACTCGACATGGTCGTCCGGAATAAAGAACCGATGCGCGCGATAATCATCGATCATGTCGCGCGCATAGCTGGCGGCCTTCCCGTCGTCGTGATACTTGATCTGCCCATTGAATGGCGTCGATCGCCCATCGATCCAGCGGGTCACGTCATGCTGTGTCGCATTGGGCTTGTCGACATAATTCCACTCTGTATTCCGATCCATGAACATTGCTTCGGCCATGTACCCACGCAAGGGGCCTTCTGCGCTCCGGTAACGCCGCAGGATGAGCTCGCGGGCTCGCTCCGGGCTGTCTTGCAACAGCTTTGGGTGTTTGCGAAGAAGCGCGTCCTCCAGCAGTTCAACACTCTTCGGACGGAGGCCGGCCAGCTGCGGTTGTGGTCCACGCTCGGCTGATACCGGTAATCGTTCGGAGGCGGCCTGCAGGCTTGCGCTCCACTGAGCTTCCGGCGCGACCCAAGAGTGCAGCGGACTGTATGTGAAGTCTTGCGCTGCTGCAGTTCCTACCGAGGCAAGCAGCGTCAACGCAAGCGCCGCAACTAATCGCCTCATTAGAACTCCCCTGGTATCCGGCGCTTGTTGGATGGCGAGGTAAGCTGCTTTGCGAAGTTCGCCCGATTCTCTTCGGACCGGGAGAACTGCTCATTCATCTTCTTGATCGGGTAGTTGTATAACTCGAGAACAACCGGCTCCAGATGGATGGGGTCAATCCTCCCAAGAATGGACGCCATCGGCTGGATCAAAGCCGAGTTGTCGTTGAACGGATTCAACCGACTAACGTTTTCGTTGTAGTACTTGATTGCCTTCTCAATCTCCCCGATCGCCCAACGGTTGTAGCGCTGTCGCCTGAGAACGTCGAGCCGGACCGCGGTCTCCGTCTGCCGTGCCGACAGTCTATTGGCCTCATCGACGACCGCCCGGTTCGTCGACATCGGGAACAGCGCCAGTGTTCTGGCCGCTTCGGTCAGTTTGGCTGCTCCGTCTGCGCTCTTGGGCGCATTCAAAGCCTCGTTCTGCAAGAGTTCGACAGTAATCTTCACCTGTCTGCGCAGTGCTTGGAGCAGTTCCAGCTGCAACTGTACGAAGGCTGCCTGCTGGGAAGGCTCCACATCCCACTGGTCAAGTTCCGCGACCAGCGCTGCAAATTGTTCGGGTGTCGGCGTCGGACCCAGATTCGCTATTGCCGCATTCGCTTCCGCGATCGTCCGGAAGTGCGATTCAGATTCTGTCGCAGCGCCGCCATCTTCACCGTAACCGGCTACACCGATGACAGAACTCACAGTCGCATCTCTCGAACCGCTGGGCACCGAGGGCGTTACCTGGCAGCCTGCAAGAAAAAGCCCCGCTGCCGTGACCACTAGCGCTCGGACGACCATGGTCGCAAGACCCGCAGCAGACGATGTGTACAGCACGATTACGCCCCTTGGTGGACCAGCTAGCCGCGCGCTTCAACGAGCGGTACCAAACTCTTT
>JBLMYE010000202.1:0-2561 GCA_050258115.1 Deltaproteobacteria bacterium
GCAGGTGCTCGTCCCGACGCTCGAGAAGGCGGCAGAAAATTCGATCCGAAGCGATCCGCGAGCCCTTGTCAATGTGCTCTATCCGCTGATCCTGCCGGCCTTACGTCGATCGATCGGCGAGTCCATCGATGAAACCATTCAATCCCTCAACGAAACGCTGAAGCACAGCTTGAGCCTCCGCGGCCTGCGTTGGCGGTGGGAGGCGTGGCGGACTGGTATTCCCTTCGCGGAAGTCGTACTCAAGCATACCCTGGTCTACCAGGTGGAACATGCGTTTCTGATCCACCGGAAGACCGGGCTGCTGATTTCTCACGTCGCCGCTGAGAACGCCGCGAGCCAGGACCCGCAGCTGGTGTCCTCCATGCTCAGTGCGATCCAGGACTTCGTTCACGACTCTTTCACGGGCGAGGACCAGCAAGGTCTGGACAGTCTCCAACTCGGTGAACTGCGCTTGTGGTCTGAGCCCGGCCCCCTTGCCACGCTGGTGGCCGTCATACGCGGCACGCCGCCCGAGGGGCTGCGAGATACTCTGGGCAGCTCGCTCGCCCGCATCCATGCAGATCGCGCGCGTGAACTGGAAAATTTCGACGGTGACAGCAGCGGATTCGAGGATGTCGAGAAGGCTCTTCAGGAACTCGTCAAGATCGGCCAGCAGAAGCCACGTTCGCGTGGAAACGGCCTGCGGATGGCCTTCCGGATCTTCTGTCTGTTATTGGTCGCAGCTGCCGGACTGTGGGCTTTCAACTGGCTGAACGAAGAACGGCGGTGGCAGGGCTACCTGGAGAACCTGCGCGCGCAGCCGGGTATCGTCATTACGGAAGCGTCGCGGCGCGGTGAGTTTTTCGTTGTTGCGGGCATGCGCGACCCGCTGGCGGTCGATCCTGATGCGCTGATCAAGGACACCGGCATCCCGGCTGAGCGTGTCATCGCAAGCTGGGCTCCGTACGAAGCTCTCGATTCGGATTTCGTGCTGCGCAGAATGCGAAAGACGCTTTCGCCGCCGGCGTCGGTTACCCTCTTGCTTCAGGATGGCCGCATCGTCGCGCAAGGAGCGGCGCCGAATGAGTGGCTCGTTAGAGCCCGGGACGCCGAACGTGTGATGCCGGCCGGAACACCGCAGCTTGACCTCTCAAAAGTCGAGAACGTCGACGCCGGCGAGCAAGCCAAGTGGGACGCTTTCCTTTCCCGTCTGAGAGCGGAACCCGGAATCGTCATCACCCAGACCGTTCATCAGAATGGAGGGTACAGCATCGCTGGTCTTCGCGATCCTCTCTCCTTGGATCCGAAAATCGCCATGCGGGAAGCCGGTCTCGACCCGGAGCGCATTTCGGCCAACTGGGCACCCTATCAGTCACTGGATCCGCCCTTCGTCATTCGACGGCTTGAGTCATCGCTCGAGCCGCCGCCGAGCGTCACGCTGACCGTGGAGAATGGTCAAATTATCGGGCGCGGATCGGCAACAAAGGTGTGGCTCGACAGAGCGCGCCTCGCGGCCCGCCTGCTGCCGGCCGGGGCGCCCGGGCTCGATGTCTCCCAAATCATCAATTCCGATGTAGAGAAAACCGCTCGTCTGCGAGAGGCTATCGATAAGGTGCGGCTCTCGCTGCAGTCGCGCAGCATCGGCTTTGACTACAAGGTAGCGCTTCCTTCTGAAGGTCAGGATGCGATCTTGGACGCAATTGCCCGTGACTTGAACGAGATCGCATCGCTGTCCACACCGGAGGTTCGCGCCAAGGTGACATTGACCGGGCATTCCGATAGCGCCGGGGAGGGAACCTACAATCTGGCGCTCAGCGTCGCCCGCGCCGAAGCGGTTCGCGCTCTGCTTCGCAAGCGCGGGGTCGATCCGGACCTGCTTTCGGTTCGTGGAGCCGGACCACTCGAGCCCATCGATACGGGTACGACAAAAGAAGCCTATGCCGCCAACCGCCGCGTATCTTTCACTGTAGGGATCGAAGAGCCGAAATGACTTCTGCCCTTCAGAGAAAAATCTGCATGCTCGGGGCCTTTTCCGTCGGCAAGACGTGTCTCGTGCGCCGGTACGTGGAAAGCATTTTCTCTGAAAATTACCTGACGACTGTTGGGGTGAAGATCGACAAGAAAATCGTGACACTTCCTGGCCAAACCGTGAACCTCATTCTCTGGGATCTGGCGGGAGAAGACGACATCTCGTCCCTCCGTCTCAGTTACCTCCGGGGCTGCGCGGGATATGTTCTCGTCGCCGATGGCACCCGGCGATCGACGTTGGACGTCGCGCTGTCGATCCACGACCGGGTTGAGGCGGAATACGGCAAACTCCCGTTCGTGATGCTCCTGAACAAGCATGATCTGCAAGACCAGTGGGCCACGTCCGAGAGTGACGTGGCGGAATTGGTTGGCCGCGGCTGGTGGCTGAGGCGAAGCAGCGCGCGCACGGGGGAATCGGTCGAGGACGCGTTCAATCACCTGGCAACTCAAACACTGCGCTAGGCAATGGTCAGCTTGCCCCCTCTGATCGCCAGGCGGCTGCAAGAGTTGACCTACGACTCCCGCGGTCTCGCCTATCTCCATATCGACGGCGA
>JBLMYE010000203.1:0-2745 GCA_050258115.1 Deltaproteobacteria bacterium
TGTTGTGGGCGCGAGGATGCCGGCGGCGCAGGTTGCACGGGCATGACGGCGCCGGCTGTGGCCGGGTTCGCGGCCGGCGGCGATACGAGCGGCTGTCCATTCGCGTTCCGGGGCTTTTTCACCGGAAGCGGAACATCGACCGCACCGGCGGGGGCCGCCGTGCCGAGAAACGTCAGGAGAAAAACCGCAGCGAATCTCATGCGTCCTGTCGTAGCCTTGGAAGATGCCGATGTCGCAACTCCGAAAGGCCGAGAAAACCTTTTTTCTGCCGTTCGCTCGTGCTGCACCGGCAAACCGTGCAGGCGACGGTGAAACGCCACACCTGCGCCGGTTTTCTCCGGAACGGCGCGACTGTATAGCGGTGGGACTGCCATCACAACCGCAGCACCTGAAAAACAGCCTGCGGTCAAAAGAGTCTCGTGTGTGAAAACCTCGAGGGAAAAGCGGCGTGCAAAACCAGGACGAAACATCACCCGCAGCCGATATCCGGCTTCATCAGAAGGGTTCGCTGGCAATCGTCACGCTCGAGCGGGTCAAGGCGCTGAACGCCCTGACGATCGCCATGCGCGCTTCGCTCCTGTCCTGGTTCCCGCAGTTTTCACGCGATCCCACGGTCTATGCCGTCGCTATTCGTTCCGCCTCACCAAAAGCGTTTTCAGCAGGGTCCGACGTGCGCGAGGTGGCCTCTCTCGGCCGCGGCGACATGGAAGCGGCCCGCCAGACGTTCCGCGACGAATACGCTTTGAATTGGCGCCTTGAATGCTTTTCCAAGCCCACCGTGTCGCTCATGGACGGCATCGTCATGGGCGGAGGCGTTGGAATATCGCTTTACGGAACACACCGGGTGGCCGGCGAACGCTATCGCTTCGCCATGCCCGAAACGAAGATCGGCCTGTTCCCGGACGTCGGCGTATGTCACGCCCTGTCCCGCATGCCCGACGAGATGGGCATGTATCTCGGTCTCACAGGACGCATGATCGGCCGTGCCGATGCATACGCGCTGGGCCTCGTCACCCACTGCATCGATGCCGGTCGCTTCGACGAGATCGTCGACGGTCTTGCCGATACCCAGCCGGTCGATCCCCTGCTCGACGGACGTCACGCCGATCCCGGACCCGCAGAACATCAGGATCTGCGTGAAGTGATTGCGCGCTGTTTTTCGGCTGACAGCGTCTTGGAAATCGTGGCGCGTCTGGAATCCGAGAAAGGACGCGACGCGGAGTGGGCAAAGACGGTTGCTGCCGAATTGAAACAACGCGCGCCGCTTTCACTCGTTGTCACGCACAGGCATATCCGCGAATCCAGAACGCGCGATTTGCGCCAGGTCCTCGAAGAGGATTTCCGACTGGCTTGCCGCTTTCTCGAAGATCTCGATTTCTATGAGGGAGTACGCGCGGTCGTTATCCACAAGGACAATACGCCGGCGTGGGTTCCTTCCACCCTAGAGAATGTCACGCAAGGGATTGTCCAGCGCTATTTCGATCGGTCTGCCGGGCCTTCGTGGACATTGCCCAGCCGCGCCGAAATGCAGGCCATGCGAGCCTGACACAACCGGGGCATTGGATCCTATCGGGAGCCGCGCCGGCGCTGCAAAAGGCAGACTTGAGGCAAAAGCAATGTGCTCATGTAATATATTTTAAAGAATGATTGAACCCACACCCCCGGAACTATTCTTTTACTATATCTATTCAGGTAACTTTTAGTTGTTGAAGATACTCTGCCTGCAGAACGCCGGGAGAAAAAGAATGAACCGGCATATTGCGTAAAGACAAGTATGAGGCAGGGCGATGAATTCGGTGATGGATGCACGGTCGCGCGCAAAGGTTCAGCCGGTCGCGGAAGAGGGCGTTGAGGGCGAATATCTGCAGGCGCTGCGTCTGATCGAGAGGCTGCACCGGCTTTTGCTCGATGTCATAAAAGATGAGTTCCAGCGCCAAGGCGGGTCGGATCTCAACAGCGTCCAGGCATTGTTGATCTACAACATCGGCGAGAGCGAACTGACGGCGGGCGACCTGAAGCGCGGTGGCTACTACCTCGGCTCCAACGTGTCCTACAATTTAAAGAAACTCGTGGACATGGGGTACATCCATTACAAGAAATCGGAGACTGACGGGCGCAGCGTCCGGGTCAGCCTGACCGAGAAGGGCCATGACGTCTGTGATATCGTCAACAAGCTCTACGAGCGCCAGCTGGCATCCCTGGAGACCGTTGGAAGCGTTCACAACGAGGACCTGAAGAGCCTCAACAAGGCCCTGATGCGCCTCGAGCGGTTCTGGTCGCACCAGATCCTCTATCGTCTGTAAGTTCGCCCGGCGGATCGACGGCCACCACGTCGATCGCTCCGGAACGTGCGCGGATTGCCGGGAAACCTGCGCTGTCCGTGCCGCAGGCGGCTGGGGAGAATTTGCAACATCCTCGGGTCCGCCGGCCACGCCGGTGCGGGATGGGCTCCTCGCCCTGCCGATCGCGCCCGCACGCCTCCTTCTCTTGGATTGACCTGCAACGTGGCGCGGCATTTCGCTGCGTCGAATGGCGCTTGATGCGGATCAAGTAGTGTCCGGCCGCCAAATGTTTTAACCGAACGGCCGTGAGCGTCGCCGGACACGCCCGAAAGGACTGGCCGGCAAGGTTCAGCGGCTTTGGTTCAGGTAACGTTCAGCGTGGCTCTGGAAGACTCCGTTTCCCGCGATTGAGAGTGAGATCGCGACACGAAAGCGGTTGATCCGGAAGCCGGAGCCGGGGCAT
>JBLMYE010000204.1:0-4637 GCA_050258115.1 Deltaproteobacteria bacterium
GGTTGATACCGCGCGCATGCCTGCCGGGAGGATTGCGGCAAGAACACCACCTTGCCCGGCCTTGACGAGCTTATTGGGTGTGATCGGTTCGCCAGCCATGATCGGGGCCCGCGCGATGGCACCCGAAAGCTGGCGCATGGCTTCACGATTCGATTTGTCGGTGATGAAGCCACTCGATGCGTCGGCCGGCCATTCCTGCCAGCGGAAGCTGCCTTCGTTGGTAACCTGACCGAGCCCGATATCGGCCCCGGCGACGAGCACCTGGACCGAGTTGACCTTGACCTCGACGCGCTTTTCTTCCTTGGGCTTGTTCAGCATGCCCTTGACCATCACGAAGGCCAGCAAGGCCGAAACGCCCGCGATGGAGATGCCGATCAACTGTGCTCGTTTCATAGCGCCACTGGAATCCCTAAGCGCCGGAAAGACCCCTCTTCCCGTCGTTGGACTCAGTTTTGCGCGACATTCGTCAATGCGAGGTTAATTAGCGTCGCAAACCGGCATTCCCGGTTGCAACGGACCTACAGGGAAATGAGATTTCAGGCCGCCCCGTCAGGTGATGAGGGCCTTGAAAATGGCTGTTTTTGGATAAATCAGAAGTCCGCCGGCACAAATTGCCAGTCCGTAGGGAATCCCGTTTCCGGATTTGTGCAGGCGCTCTGCCCATGCCGGAAGAGGAAAGGCGCCGGCTGGAATCTGCCGGGCCGCCAGAAAGACCACGGCGAGAACGCCGCCTGCGATCGTGACGTTGACAACTAACGGCATGAGCTGATCGAAGCCGACCCACAGAGCCGTGGCCGCCAGCAACTTGCCGTCACCGCCACCCAGCAAATTGAAGGCGAAAAGGGCCATGCAGATCGCGAGGACGATCGCGAAGGCGGCGAGGTGCATCAGCGCCGCGTGCATGGTGAGCCCGGCAAGAAACGCTGCAATCGGGAACGCCGCAACGAGGGCCAACGACACCCGGTTCGGAATGGTCATCGTGAAGATGTCCGTGACCGCGGCGAAGGCCAATGCTGCAGGGAGTACAAGAAGTACAGGATAATCGAGCACGCAACTCTCCGATCACCGAACGCGACGCGAACACCGTGCCCGATTCTAGTTAACGGCGGGTTAAGAGGTCACCGGAAGTGCTTGGATAGTTTCAGGCCCTGGGCCTGATAGTTCGAGCCCAGGTCGCGGCCGTAGAGCATTTCCGGTACTTCCACCATGCGTTCATAGACGAGCCGGCCGATGATCTGTCCGTCTTCGAGAATGAACGGCACCTTGTGCGACCGGACCTCCAGAACCACCCGGGAGCCGTGTCCACCAGCCGGTTCATGGCCGAAGCCGGGGTCCATGAACCCGGCGTAGTGCACACGGAACTCGCCGACGAGGGGGTTGAAGGGCATCATTTCAGCGGCATGGGTCGGTGGAATGTGAACGGCCTCCTTAGAGGCCAGGATGTAGAATTCGTCCGGGTCGAGAATCAGCCGGCGGGATCCGCGCGAGTCGATTTCCTCCCAGTAGTCGGCGATGGCACAGCTCTTCGGGGCATCGACATCTACGACGCCGGTATGCCGTTTCGCGCGGTAGCCGACGAGGCCCGACAATCCGCCGACGAGATCGACCGAGAGGGCAATTCCTTCGCTGATGTCGGCGGTTCCGCCGGATACGAGAGTGTGCTTCTCATGCAAGGCGAGCAGCGCCTTGTCGCTTTCGCGCGGATTCCCGACACGGAAGCGAAGCTGACTCAGTTTGGACCCCGTCCGGGCCAGGATCGGAAACGTCTGCGGGCAGATTTCGGCATAGAGCGGACCTTTGTAGCCCGCAGGAATCTGGTCGAACGCGGTCACTCCGTCGGCGATGACGCGGGTGAAGACGTCGAGCCGACCGGTCGAGCTTTTCGGGTTGGCAGACGCGGAGATGCTGTCCGGCAGACCGAGACTTTCCAGGAGAGGCACGATGTAGACACAGCCCGTCTCAAGTACGGCGCCTTTCGACAGATCGATCGTATGGAGCTGCAGGTCTGCGAGTTTGTCGGCGACGCGGGAGCCGGGACCCGGAAGGAAGCTCGCCCGAACCCGGAAGGCCTCGCGGCCCAGACGCAAGTCGATGCTGGCGGGCTGGAGCTGGCCGTCCGCAAGCGGTTCTGCGAGTTTCAGCGCGCCGCCCGAGACGAGAGCGCGGATCGCCTGCGCCGGCAGAATGCCGTGGTCCACGGCGACACCGAGAGGACGCGACCGGGCAGATTTCGCCTTCGAGGCCTTCTTTTTGGCCATGACTTCCTACCTTTCCCTCCTGGGCTCTAAAGCATGGCTCGCTTGACGCCAAGGGGAGGCGGGGGTATTCCCGCTCAATCGTCCGTGGTGATTTGGCCGGCCGGCTTGCAGCCACGTAAAACAACTCGCTAAAGGGCCGCGCGGACCCGGATTTCCCGGCGCACGGCTCCTATAAGATCCGGAGAGTGCCGCAGGGCACCGGGTTTTTTCGTGCGGCGTGGCGGTGCGCCGCCAGGGGAGCAGACCGACATGAGCGCAACCAAGAGCGACGCTGAGATCGCAGCCGAATGGGCGCCGGAAACCCAACTGGTGCATGGGGGCACCCTCAGGTCGCAATTCGGAGAGACTTCGGAGGCAATCTTCCTCACACAGGGCTTCGTCTATCATTCGGCCGAGCAGGCCGAAGCGCGGTTCAAGAACGAAGATCCGGGTTTCCAGTATTCACGCTTTGCCAATCCGACGGTGTCGATGCTCGAAGAGCGGTTGCGGCTCTTCGAGGGTGCGGAGGTCTGCCGCGCGATGTCGACCGGCATGGCGGCCGTCAATGCCGCGCTGATGTCTTATCTCAGGACCGGCGATCACGTCGTTGCGGCGCGCGCTATGTTCGGATCGTGCCGGTACATCGTTGAGACCCTCTGCCCGCGGTTCGGCATCACATCGACGCTGATCGACGGGCGCGACATCAACGAGTGGCGCAAGGCCGTCCAGCCCAACACCAAGGCTTTCTTCTTCGAAACTCCGGCCAACCCCACGCTCGATCTCGTCGACATCGCTGCGGTTTCACAGCTTGCCAAGGAGATCGGGGCGGTCGTCATGGTCGACAACGTGTTTGCCACGCCGATGCTGCAACGGCCATTGCAGCATGGGGCGGACGTAGTCATCTATTCGGCTACGAAGCACATCGACGGCCAGGGGCGCTGCCTGGGCGGAGCGGTCCTGTGTTCAGAAAAGTTCCTGACCGATCATTTGCAGGACTATTTCCGGCAGACCGGCCCGTCGCTGAGCCCGTTCAACGCCTGGGTGATGCTCAAAAGCCTGGAAACGATGCCGCTTCGCATCGCCGCCCAGTGCGCCAACGCGGCAAAACTTGCCGACCATCTCGCGGTGAGGCCGGGAGTGACCCGCCTCATCTACTGCGGTCGCAGCGACCACCCGCAGGCGGAAATCGTCGCGAGGCAGATGACCGGCGGGGGGCAGATGATCGCGTTCGAAGTCGAAGGCGGAAAAGAAGGCGCTTTCCGGTTCCAGAACGCTCTGCGACTCATCAAGATCTCCAACAATCTCGGAGACGCGAAAAGCCTGATCACGCATCCGGCGACCACCACCCATCATCGTATCGGTCCGGTTGCGCGGGCCGAGCTCGGGATCGGTGACGGAATGCTGCGGTTGTCGGTTGGACTGGAAAATGCATCCGACCTTATCGCGGACGTGGAGCGGGGCCTCAAAGCTGTACAGGGGGGCTGAAGGAGAATGTTGACCGGCAGCCGCTACGGCCTAAAATTTGCCCATTCCATGGTGAGGACGACGCCGTGAGCCGGGACTACCTTTACGAAGCAACAACCCACGGCGTTCGCATTCGGGTTCGGCCCGAATATCAGCCTGAACAATCTTCGCCGGACGAAGGCTACTATTTCTGGAGCTACACCATCGAGATCCAGAATGAGAGTTCGGCTGCGGTGCAATTAAAAACCCGGTTCTGGCGTATCACCGACAGCACGGGACGGACAGAGGAAGTGCGCGGGCCGGGCGTCATCGGTCAGACACCGGTGATCGAGCCCGGGCAATCCTTCACCTATACTTCCGGATGTCCTCTGCCGACGCCTTCAGGCATCATGGTTGGAAGCTACCAGATGGCGGGAGACGGGGGCATGCTGTTCGACGTCACCGTGCCGGCTTTCTCCCTGGATAGTCCGTTCACCGTCAGAAGCGTAAACTGACATGCATCGACCCGGTGGTTCCGCGGCCGAAATCCTGGAGCACCTCGTCAGCTTCGACACGACGAGCCACAAGACCAACATTCCCCTTGTGCTCTACGTGGAAGATTACCTGCGCCGACACGGTGTCTCCTCGTATCTCGTTCCGACCGAAGACGGGCTGAAGGCTTCACTGTTCGCAACGATCGGGCCGCTGGACCAACGGGGTATTGCCCTTTCGGGTCATACGGACGTCGTTCCCGTGGACGGACAGGCATGGGACACCGATCCTTTCCGGCTGACGTTCAAAGACGGGCGGTATTTCGGCCGCGGCACCGCCGACATGAAGGGGTTTCTCGCGTGCGTGCTCGGCGCAGTTCCACTCTTTCGCGCGGCCGCGCTCAAGAAGCCGGTTCATATCGTCTTCTCGTATGATGAAGAAGTGGGCTGCACCGGCGTCCGCCCC
>JBLMYE010000205.1:0-12828 GCA_050258115.1 Deltaproteobacteria bacterium
GTGCTCCGACCAGTTTGGAAGTGGCGATTGGAGACTGAGGGAGGTTCCAGCCCCGGTTCCGTCGTCTCGGAGACCAGATACGGGGCACGCCGATGCTCCACGTGCCCGCAACCCCCGGAATGGACCGCAGGTTTTCGACGGATCACAAAACGAGTGCGATTGCTCTCCACCAGATGGGACTGGTTGGCTGGGGCGGGAGGGTTCGAACCTCCGCATGGCGGAATCAAAATCCGCTGCCTTACCACTTGGCTACGCCCCAGTAGCGGCGGGCGACCCCGCCGCGGCGCGCACCATACTGGGGCGCCGCCCCGCCAGCAACGGCCCCGTTCCCGCGCTACAACGTGACGCTGGAAAACCAAGGGCGTCGTGGCGCTTGCAGCCCCGGACCCGGATGGCTATAAAGCGCTCCCGCCCGCGATTTGCCCTATGGGATGATCGCGGAAACGCTCGTTCGCCGTGTCTTGTCGCTGGAAATCCGCGACGTTCGACGCCGGCGGCACCGGTCGGAGCGTAGCGCAGCCTGGTAGCGCACTTGCTTCGGGAGCAAGGGGTCGGAGGTTCGAATCCTCTCGCTCCGACCAATTCCCTGCCCATATTGGCCCGTCTTTATGCCTCCGGCTGCTGCCGCTGCGCCATTGAGCGGGCTAGGGTCCCGCCCCGCTGCGTGGCAAGATTTAGTGGAAGTGCGTCAAAGTACGTTGGAACGGGCGCCGTGACCAAGCTCGAGTTCAAGACAGCCATGTCGTTCCGCTACGGCCATCCCGAGCCGATGGCGCCCGGCGTGGTGCGTGTGGTGGCCCCCAATCCGAGCCCGTTCACCTTCAAGGGCACGAACACGTACGTTGTGGGCACCACCACCCTCGCCGTCATCGATCCCGGACCCGACGACCCGGCGCATCGCGCGGCGATCCTTGCCACGGCCGCCGGCCGGCCCATCACACATGTTCTCGTTACCCACGCACACCGCGACCACAGCGACGGCGCGGCCGCCCTTGCACGAGAGGCGGGCGCCCCGGTGCTGGCCTACGGCCGCGACGGGCTGACGAGCCGGACCGCATCGGCCCACATGCCGTCGGGAAAGGAATTCGTCGACCACCAGTTCACGCCCGACATCCGGATCGAAGACGGAGCCAGGATCAACGGTGGCGATTGGCAGCTGGAAGCGCTGCACGTACCCGGACACGCGCCGGATCATCTGTGCTTCGCCCTCCCGGACCGCCGCATCGTCTTCTCCGGCGATCACGTGATGGCCTGGAACACGACCGTGATCGCCCCGCCGGAGGGACGGATGTCGGATTACATCGCATCGCTCGAAAGGCTTTTGAAACGGCGCGACCGGCTCTATCTCCCCGGCCACGGCGGCAGACTCGACAAGCCGCTGCGTTCTGTGAAGGCGTATCTGGTTCACCGTCAATGGCGCGAACAGGCCATTCTCGCCGCGATCCGCGATGGCGCCTCGTCGATTCCCGAGGTGGTGGCCCGCGTCTACAGTTCCATCGACGAGCGCCTCGTCAAGGCGGCGGAACTTTCCGTTCTGGCGCACGTCGAGCATCTGGCCGAGCGTCGCCTCGTGACGTGCGACCGTCCGCTTTCTCTCGATCAGAAGTTCGTCCCGGCTTGAGGGTCCTCTTGTTGACGGACGGGACATCGCCGATCGCCGGCACTGTCGCCTCGAGCCGCGCCACGATCTCGCGCATGATATCGCGCATGCGCTGCGCGTTGCTCCCGAAGTCCGCCCGGCCGTACCGCGACGAGGACCTGAGATCGACGCGCGAGTTGGGATCGGCGGGATCACCGATCGGACTGACGCGGACCGCCACGTCGTCGTAGAAACCGAGAACCAGCGACCGGTCGACCGCCTCGGCGCGGCCGGCTGGATTGTCGTCCGAAGGCGGCTCCTCGGCGACCACCGTCATCTGCATCCCCTTCAGAACATCGACGACGAGATCAAACGTTTCCGCCGGCGGCCTGTTGATGTCGAGAGGTAAAAGATCGGGATAGGCGGCCTTCTGCCGATCGGCGAATTTGGCGGCCGGGTAAATGGCGGAGTTCGCGGTTCCGGTTCTGAGAGCGGCGAGTGTCCGATAGTCCGGCGGATTGGCAGCATCCGTCGTCACATCGTTGATGGCCGGATAGGCGCGCGCCATGAAACCGGCGCTGACGGGAACCGCGAGCATGGCGGCACCCACCGTCGTTCCGAGTAGAATGCGGGCGGCCCCGGTCCGGCCGGTTCGCCAGACGCCGAGAGCGCCGAACACTCCGAGCAGCACGGCGGCGAGCGCCAGGACGAGGCCCACGGCCAGCACGTTGAGAAGGACGGGCGTTGGCATGCCGAAAAACCGGTGCAGCAGCAAAGCCACCGTCACCAGCGCCAGCGCAAAAAGCGCGAACCGCGGACACCAGAGGCTGGACCGCTGGGGCATGCCGGCACTTGTTTCGCTCATCGACCCACCGGAATCCTTGGAAAACCGCAGTGTCTTATAAGGCAGAATCGGACCAAAAAGAGGGGCTGCCACAGCATAAAACGTGCGGCCGGCGGAGGCGCTGAGCATGGTCCTGCCACCTTTGCCTCGGGTTCTGCTCCTGGCGGCCATGGCTGCAGCCGGAGCCCCTTTTGGCGTGCTTACAGCAGCGGCCGAACCGGATGCGGCGAACAGTGAAATGCTGAAGATCATGGCGGTCGACGCCCGCTCGCTTCCAGGGTGGCCGGTTGCAAAGCCCGCGACGCCAACAGCGCAGTGGCGCACGAGCTTCGGGTCCGAACGCCGCTCCGAACCGGCCCGTCCAAAACCCAAGGCCGCCATCGATGCGGACATCGTTCTTCTGCAGGGTGTCACCGACGTCCGGGCCATGCGTGCCTGGTTTCCCGCCGGCCAATGGCGGCTGATCGCTTCGCCCCACATATTCGCGGGAAGCGCAGACCAGATGGATGGAAGCGCTCCTGCTCCGCCCACCCCGATCCCGGCCACTGCGGTCGCCGTTCGCCTGCGTCCGGGTTTGCGCATCACGGCAAAGGACCATCTTCCCGAAGTCGCTGGGCCCCCGGGCGATGCAGCGGGCGGCGCCGCCGCCACGGCCGCGCGGATCCGTTTCGAGAACCGCGAAACCTGGGCTGTATCCGTCTTTCTGCCGGACGGCTGTGCTGGAAGCTGCCCCCAGCGGACCGCGCTCGACCGCTGGTATGAAGCGCGCGCCGCCGAAAACGTCCGGCGCGTGACGGGAGGCCGCTTTGCGCCCGCCTTCTCCGCCGGATCCGGCTGCACCGCATTCGGACTGCGCCTCGATCCGGCCCCGCCGCCGCCGCGGCCCGCCTACACCTCCGCATCGTTAACGCCGGACCTGGGTTGCACAGCAACGGTTTCCGTCACTAAATGATTATTGATTATAACAGTTTATGCTGCTTTGCTCCGGCGTCACATTGCTCGCGCTTTCATCCACCCTCCATCATGGCCTACCGCATCAGGATCGCCAGCCGCCTCGACAAAGACATTCGCCGCCTGCTCGGATCGCAGATCGGCCGCGCCATCGGCTACCTCTCTGGTGTTCTGGAGGAAGGCGGCAGCAGCATTCATGCGACCCGCAAGTGTCTGAAGCGTTGCCGTTCGATCCTGCGCCTCGCCAAGCCCTCGCTGTCTGCGAAGGATTTTCGCAACCAAGACCGGACGTTCCGCGACATCGCGCGGCTTCTCTCTCATGACCGGGATCGGGAAGTCATGGGCGACACCCTTTCGATGCTGGCGTCGAAGGCGATCGGCGACGAGAAAGCCGCTCTGGCTGCCGGGTTGGCCGACCTCGACTCGCACCGGCAGAACGGCACGGCCATTCTGTCGGAAAGCGACAACGTCGCGTTGGCGGTTTCCCGGCTACAGGACATCGACCATGCCGTCCGGCAACTGCGCTTTCGCCGAACCCGGCGGTTCGCGCTTGCCGAGGGTTTCCAGGAAACCTACGCAGAGGCCCGCGCCGCTCTCAAGAAGGCCTACCGCGCCGGCGACGACGAATCCTTCCACGACTTCCGCAAGGCACTCCAGCACCACTGGCGGCAATGCCAGTTGTTATCTCCTATCTGGCCGGAAATCATGAATGCACGCATCGCGGCCGCCCATGAACTCTCCCAGATGATCGGCACGGATCACGACTTGAGCCTCGTCGTCGCCCGGTTTGCCGATCCTGCGCGGTCGCCACTCGATGCTGCGACCCGCGCTGCGATCTGCGCTGCGGCGCGGGCCGAACAGGCCCGTATCCGCGCAGACGCCGAACCCCTGGCGCGGCGTCTGTTCGCAATCAAGCCACGCGATATGGAGCGCATGGTAGTCGCCCTCTGGCCTGCGGCAATCAGGCTCGCCAAGCACCGCCGCAAGGAAGGGGCCCCGGAACGGCCCCCCGACGAAGCCGTTCATTGAGACTGGCAAGTCGCTCGCAAGCCTCCTATCTGAATTACCTCAGAGATACGCCCACGCCGACGCCGCGTCGGTGCGATGCGCCGCATGCCTCCTGATTGTCCCCGGCAATCGGATACGCTACGGCTCACGTACCGGGTACGTCCAAGATCAATCCACGGAACCCTATGCTCAAGCCATATCCGCCGCGCGTCGACGTCTCCCACCTGCCCGAAGGACATCCGGCGGTCCAGTTCGGCCGTGTCGGCGTTCTCCTTCTGAACCTCGGGACACCGGATGCCACGACCTACTGGCCAATGCGGCGGTATCTGAAAGAATTCCTTTCCGACGAGAGGGTTATCGAGGAACCGAAGTGGAAATGGTGGCCGATCCTTAACCTCATCATTCTGACGGTTCGGCCCTCGCGCAAAGGTCGCGATTACGCCACCATCTGGAACAACGAACTCGACGAAGGTCCCCTGAAGACCATCACGCGATCGCAGGCCGATAAACTCGCCGAAAGGCTTTCGGAGCATCCGAAGGTAATTGTCGACTGGGCGATGCGCTACGCCAATCCCTCGACCGAGAGCCGCATCAGCGCCCTTCAGAAACAGGGGTGCGAGCGCATCCTGCTCGTGCCGCTCTACCCTCAGTACGCAGCTGCAACGACGGCAACGGCCTGCGATCAGGCCTTCCGCGCGCTCATGAAAATGCGCTGGCAGCCCTTCGTGCGGGTCGCTCCCGCCTACCACGACGATCCGACCTACATTGACCGCCTCGCCAAATCCATGCGCGCGAGCCTTGCGGGCCTCGATTTCGTACCCGAGAAAATCGTGGCCACCTTTCACGGCATGCCGCAGAAGTATTTCGACCGCGGCGACCCCTACCACTGCCACTGCCAGAAAACTTCGCGGCTGCTGCGCGAAGCCTTGGGCTGGCCAGCGGAGAACTGGATCACGACGTTCCAGTCCCGCTTCGGCAACGACCCGTGGCTTCAGCCCTATACCGACATGACGGTCGAGCGCCTCGCCAAGGAAGGTGTCAAGAAACTCGCGCTCGTCGCACCCGGCTTTTCTGCCGACTGCCTGGAAACCCTGGAAGAACTCGATGGTGAGAACCGCCACATCTTCGAGGACAATGGCGGCGAGAAATTCGCTTACCTTCCCGCACTGAACGACAGCGACGAAGGCATCGACGTCATCGAGGCGATCGTGCGCCGCGAGCTGCAGGGCTGGATCTGAAGCGGCGCGCCGTTCAAGGCCACAGCCAAGCCGGCGCTCCAAATTCTTCGTCCCAACTGTCCCACACGACGTCGCCGAATCCGATCGAATAAGTGACGAGGCGCCAACCACTGCCCTCGCGCGCAAGAAGCACCGCCGCCTCTCCACTGAAACTGTCCTCTTGCGCATCCTGCGCATAGATCGACTTTGAATAGTCGATCGGCTTTCCGTCGGCGCGCACAGGAATACCGTTGAGGAAGGCCCACTCTGGCGTCACTCGCAGCGTCCTGACCTCGAATACGACAGACTGACCGAGGTCTTTTTCAACCGGCTGACGCGCGGCATCGAGCACCGACTTACGCTCCGGTGTTCCCGCTTTTGGCGTCCAGTACCGGTCATCGGCGTGGGCCACGGCCATCCCCGTGAGCGCTAGGAAAACAAGGGCGGCGAAAACGCGAACCGACATCACACCCAGCCCCAACGAGTTGCACAAGCACCGGCCGAAATTGCCACGAGGGCATCGTTTCGCCTCAAAAAGGGCGCCGGCAAGACCTTCTCTTTACTTTGTTTTTCTGAATAACCGCAATGGTGGCTGGCGGTTCCTCCCTCCGGCGCCCACGCGCTGCATCCCAAGGTGCTCTCCCATGTTCGTCGACGGTTTCCAGGTCTTCGGCTTGCTCCTGATCGGCCTTGCGATTTTCACCCTCTGGTCGACGGTGAAAGTAGTGCCGCAGGGCTTCAACTTCACCGTTGAGAACTTCGGACGCTTCACCCGCACCCTGCCACCCGGTCTGCACTTCCTCATTCCGATCGTCGAACGCGTCGGCAATCAGGTGAACATGAAGGAGCAGGTGATCGACATTCCGAGCCAGGACGTGATCACTCGGGACAACGCGATGGTGAGGGTGGATGGCGTCGCCTTCTTCCAGGTGCTCGACGCAGGCCGCTCGGCCTACGCGGTCGATAATCTCGAACTGGCCATCATCAATCTGACCATGACGAACGTTCGCACAGTGATGGGCTCGATGGACCTCGACGAGCTGCTGTCCAATCGCGACGTCATCAACGCCAAGCTCCTGAACGTCGTTGACGCCGCCACGGAGGCCTGGGGCGTCAAAGTCACCCGCATCGAAATCAAGGACATCGCCCCGCCGCGTGACCTCGTCGACAGCATGGCCCGCCAGATGAAGGCCGAGCGTGAAAAGCGCGCCCAGATCCTCGAATCCGAAGGTCTTCGCCAAGCCGCTATTCTGAAAGCAGAAGGCGAGAAGCAGGCCGTGGTTCTGGAAGCCGAGGGCCGCCGTGAAGCAGCCTTCAAGGACGCGGAGGCTCGCGAACGCGCCGCTGAAGCCGAAGCCAAGGCGACGCAGCTCGTCTCGGACGCCATAGCCGCCGGTAATGTTCAGGCCATCAACTATTTCGTCGCCAACAACTACGTGAAGGCTCTCGAGTCGTTGGCGTCTGCTCCCAACCAGAAGGTGATCATGATGCCGCTCGAGGCCTCCTCCGTCATCGGCTCGATCGCCGGCCTGGCCCAACTCACCGGTGAAGCCTTCGGCGGCGCATCCAAGCCGCCGCGCACCTGATCACCGCGAAAGGCGCAACGATGGAAAACTTTCTTTCGCTTCTTGCGGGTCTCGGTTTCTGGAGCTGGCTCGCCGTTGCGCTGATCCTGATGGCTCTCGAAACGGTGGTGCCGGGCGTCCATTTTCTCTGGTTCGGCCTCGCCGCGTTCGTCGTCGGACTTCTCGTCGCCGTCGCCGGCGCGACAGGGTTTGCCGAGGCGTTCTCGTTTCCCCTCCAGCTCGTGGTGTTCGCCCTGCTGGCTTTCGCTACGGTTTTTGGCGTCAAGAAGCTGGCCGGGGCCAGCCCGCAGGACCATCACCCCGACATCAACGCACCGGGCTCTCAATTCATAGGCCGCGTGGTTCTCGTGGAGGAAGCGATCAAAGGTGGCCGCGGCAAGGTGCGGGCCGGCGACACGATCTGGATTGCGGAGGGCGAGGATGCAGCCGTGGGAACGCGGGTCCTCGTAACCGGAGTCAACGGTACGGCGCTCGTGGTGGTCCGCCGCACGCTGGAGTGACCGACGAAAAGGTTTGAGCAGGCTCGCTGCTTAGGCCACTCCGGCCCTCAAGAGATCGTGCACATGCACGATTCCCACAGGCTTGCCCTTCTCCACGACGAAGAGGGACGTGATCCGCGACGCGTTGATCAGCTCCAGCGCAGCGGACGCCAACATGGTCGGCGCGACGGTCTTCGGATTGGCCGTCATGATCTCGCCGGCGGTGGCCTTGAGCAGTTTGGCACCCATGTGACGGCGCAAGTCGCCGTCGGTCACGACCCCGACAAGCTTCCCGTTGCGATCGACGATGCCAAGACAGCCGAAGCTCTTTTCCGTCATGATAACGAGCGCTTCGGCCATCGGCGTCGCCTTCCCGGCGAGGGGCAGACGGTCGACCTTGTGCATGAGATCGGACACGTATTTCAGGCTGGCCCCGAGAGATCCGCCCGGATGGAACATCTTGAAGTCTTGTGCGGTGAAACCGCGGCTTTCGAGAAGCGCGACCGCCAGACAATCTCCGATCGCGAGCTGCATCACAGTGGAGGTCGTTGGCGCCAGACCGTGCGGGCAGGCTTCCTTCACCCGAGGCAGTTGCAGCACGACATCGGAATGCTGACCCAGCGCCGACGTGGCGTTCGATGTAATAGCGATCATCGGAACAGCGAAGCGGCGGGAGTAGGTGATGATATTCTTCAGTTCCACCGTCTCACCGGACCATGACATCGCCAGGATGACGTCGTCCCTGGTGATCATGCCCAGATCGCCATGCGAGGCTTCCGTGGGATGAACGAAAAAGGCCGGCGTACCCGTGGATGCCATTGTGGCGGCGATCTTCTGGCCCACATGGCCGCTCTTGCCGATGCCGGAAACGATGACCCGTCCGCGCACGCCCTTGATCAAGGCAACGGCCTCAGCGAAGGGAGCCGCCAGACCATTGTCGAGAGCCGCTCGCACCGCCGCCAGCCCGTCGGATTCCAGATCGAGCGTCCGGACTGCACTGGCGATCGCCGACGCGACCTCCGATCTGCCCCCCGGAATGGCCTTCAATTTCCGCATAGCCCCTGCCACGGTTCCCCCACGTCTGTCGAGAACGGCTGACGCCCGGGACCCCGGTCCCGACAGCCTTAAGCACCGGACTCAAAACCACGCGAACGCATGTCTAGCAGAGCCTGCGTCTGCAACCAAATCGGCTGTTGGTCTGTCCACCGGCGGCTTCAGCTGCTTGGTTAATCCGAATCACTTGCGCCCACCTGAAGACTAATCGGCCGGCAGACCGGCCCGGTTACTAAACAAATTGGCCGGGCGATGCCAACCGCCCGGCCTGATTGATGTTCCGCCTTCCGAAGAACGGCGGCTTACTTCGCAGCCTGCCGCCGTGCGACTTCATCCGCCGAGACCTCGCCGGCGGCTACCAGCGCGCTGACACACCGGTCGGACAGGCGCAGGCCGTTCGCTCGCATGCACTGGCGGACCGCCGGGCTGGTTGGCGAATACTGACTGCAATAGGAGAAGTAGTCGCCGGCGCACGCCATTTTCACGCGGGCGGAGACGGCTCCGGCTTCCGAATGGCCGCCGGCAAGGGCGCCGAGGGCGAAGAAAAGGGTCAGGCCGGCACGGGCGGTCAATATGCTGGTCAGCGGCGTCATGGCGGTTACTCCTGGGCTGGGGAGTTGATCGGGGGCATTTCCTGGGATCGAATGTGCCCTGCCCCGCCCTTCACCGCTGTTCCGCCGGTAACCGCCGGGTAAACTTCGCCCGTCCGCTGCCGCCCTACCGGTAGGTAATCGTTTTCGCCGACGGCCAGACGACGCGATAGCTGAAGTCGATCACCTCTTCCTCGTCGGCATCGATCTTCAGGTCCCAGGCCACCACGCCGCGCCTGTCATCGACATCGATCTTGGTCGGCCTCGTTCCGCCGATCGCCTCAACTTTGATGTCCGCATTGTTGGAAACCGGCATCTGGTCGATCACCGTGACCGGCATCGCGCGTTCGTGAAGGTTCTTCACGGTGATCTTGAACTGCCGCACATCTGTTCGCGAAGTCGATATGAGCCCCGTTTCGCCGCGCTTCTCCTCGACGAGCGCGTGCTTCACGCGAATGAGATCATCGACGCCGAACCCCAGCTCGTGCTTCTCGCCGGGCGAGACGATGGGGAGCGTACCAGCGCCAACGAATGTCCCGTCGCGAAAGAGCGATACGGGGCCGGGAAGCAGCGGCGTACCCGCGGGCAGAACGAGCGTAGCGTAGAGATAGGCCTTCGTCTCTTCGCGCGGGACGGTCTTGACGCTGAGCTGCGGTTCGATCTTGTCGACCAGCAATTGAACGCGCTTGGCCTCTCCCGTGTTTGGCACGCTACCCCGCCCAGGCACCGCAAACACCGCCTGGAAGGGCGAGGTTGCCACATTCGCCTGCCGGGGCGTGACCGCTATCGCTTCTGCCGGCGGGGCCATTTCGGCTGACGTGGCATCACCGGCCGCCTCAGGCAACGCCATCCTCTTAGCCTGAGCAGCCTCAGGAACAGGTGCTGCCGCGACGGGCCGCGGCGGCGGAGGTGGCGCTTCAAAATCGATGGTGATCGAATTGAGTTCCGGTATGCCGGCGCTGGCGTTGGGCCGGGTCGTGGAGAGCGTCAACGCCGCGTTGTCCCAGCTCTCGCCGCTGCTCTGGCGGATCTCCGCGCGCCGGATCAGAGACAGGGAAGGCGCAGTCGTCTTGTCCCCTGTCGCAAGCCTGGCATCATAAAGCGGCGTCCATGAAGCTGCCGGCACCTGATACCGGACCACGAGATCGGCATCGAGCGGCGCCAGCGCATCGACGTGCACCTTGACCTCGGTTCGCTCCTGCTCCGATGGCGACAGACCTTGCAATTTCTTCTCCAGATCATCGATCTGGCGGTCGAGCGCCCGCATTTTCACCTGCGCATCGACCGCGTTCCGCTGCGCCTCCAGACTGCCCGTGGCAATCGTGGTCAGGATCTGCGACCAATCTTCGCCGCGTTCCGCCCCCTGCGTCGGCGCCGGCCGCGACGGCAGCTGGCTGAGATTGTTGATCAGGTCTCTCTGGGTCTGCGCCGCATTCAATTGCGCCTCGGCCGTGCTGCGCTGATCGCGAAGGATCTGAATTTCATCTTCGATCCTCCGCCGTTCGCTCGTCACGACGGCGACGTCGGTGCTCGGCACCATCAGGCGGCGGCTGTCGACCGACCCGATCTCGAGTTTTCCCGTCGCCAAACCTTCGACGCGAATGGAATTGGGAACCGCATCCGCCGGCACGTCGGACAAGATGACGGTGTGCAATCCCTTCTCGAGCTTCACCTTCGCGACGCGGCTCACCTCCGCGCCCTGCGGGAAGATCGTCACGGCATCGACCCGCGATGGCACGGAGAAGTCGGCGGCCGAGCCCACGGCCGGCCAGGTCAGACAGAAGGCGATGACAGCAACGCGTCTCATGACTGAAGTCCTGTTGGATGGCAAACCGGATATTGACCGCGATCGCAGATCGTTGGAGTTGGCGTGCGGTCTCTTCGCGACCGAATTATGGCTGTCCCGATGGGCCAAGTCCTGCCGCCGCGCACGTGCTGTAATAGGCCCAATCGAGCCATGGGAGAACCGCTTCGACGTCACCCGCTTCCACCGTCGGGCCTGTCCAGATCCTGAGACACGGCGGTCCCCCGCGATGACCGGCGATATCAAAGGCGGCGCCCTCGGCTTCAAGCAGCGAGCAGAGTTCCATGACGAAGCGCCTCTGCGCGGGCTCCTGCAGCCGGCCGATCCGCGGATCGGCAAACCCGATGACCACCGAAGTGAGCGAGCCCGTCCTCGGGTCGGCTACCGGATCGGCGGCCCAACCCGAACGTGCGATCCACTCCCGCACGAGAGAGGCGTTGCGAGACGCGCGCGCCTTCAGACCCGCCGCCCCACCCGCGCCGTGAGCCCATCGAACAGCCGCTGCGCAGTCTTCCACGCACAGCATCGAAGGCGTGTTGATCGTTTGTCCCTCGAAAAGGGCCTCGTCGAAGTAACCAGACCGCGCGAGACGGAACAGCTTCGGCACGGGCCAGGGCGGAACATGATTTCGTGCCCGCGCGACGGCCCGCGGCGACAGGATCAGAACCCCATGAGCGGCTTCCCCGCCGAGGCACTTCTGCCAGGAGAACGTCACGACATCGAGCTTATGCCAATCGAGTTCCTGTGCGAAAACCGCCGACGTGGCATCACAGAATATGAGCCCTTCGCGATCCGCGGCAATCCAATCGAAATCGGCAACGCGCACGCCGGACGTCGTCCCATTCGCTGTGAAGATGACATCGCGATCCGGCTTGGCGGCGGAGAAATCCGGCACTCTGCCGAATGGCGCTTCCAGGATGGTGACATCGGCGATCTTCAACTCTTCGATGACGTCACGAACCCACTGCCGTCCAAAGACATCCCAGGCAAAGACGTCGACGCCACGGGCCCCGAGCAGGGACCACATTGCCATCTCGAACGCGCCGGTATCCGAGCCAGGAACGATCGCCAGCCGGTAATCAGCAGGAAGATCGAGCAGATGCTTCAACGACGAGATCAAATCTCGAAGCGCGGCCAGCCCGTCGGCGGACCGGTGCGAGCGCCCGACTTTGGCGTTGGCCAGCCACGAGGGCGACCAGCCGGGCGGCTTCGCGCAAGGGCCGCTCGAGAAGAACGGGCGCGAAGGTTTCAGCGGCGGTTTGGGCGGGCCGGGCATGGGTTCGATCATGTCGGGACGAAGACTGGGCCGGACAGTGGCCCGCCGTGTTCATCGCGTCAATCCCGGCAGGAAACGCAAAAAGGGGCGCCCTGCTCAGGTGCGCCCCTCGATCACGTCACCGTTAACGGATCCAATTAATCGATATTGAGCCGGATCCCGGTGCGCAGCTGATGCTGGCCCATATCCTTGATCTCGACGGTGCTTGTTCCATTAAGGGTCGGGCTGTCCACCGCCAGACCGCCGCTCTGCCAGAGATACCGGTATCCGGTATCCCAGATGACGCTGTCGCTCACCTGAATGGCAAGACCGGCCATCAGAGCACCGGCGAAATCCCAGCCCTCCGCCGAGGACGAGCTTTGGGGAATGGCCGGCGGGTTCACACAGGGGCTGCTGCAAGTAGCGGTTTCCGATGAGGTCCGCTCGAGCTGCCGGTAAGTG
>JBLMYE010000206.1:0-5459 GCA_050258115.1 Deltaproteobacteria bacterium
CAGCGCGATTTCTGGCACCACTTCGAACGTCATCTGGTAGGCCAGATCCTTTTTGCCCTCGATGACCTGATTGATCTCGTCCTGGTCTTCCGACAGCGAGATGTTCGGCATCTGCGCAGGCCGCTCCTTCCGGTCGCGAATGGCCGTCTCGCTGGTCTCACGGATGGTGTCCTGCAGGACTTCCGTCATCAGCGAGCGGCCGTACACCTTCTTGATGTGGGCGACCGGAACCTTGCCCTTGCGGAAGCCTTTGATCTGGACGTTGTCTTTGACCTGATCGATGCGCGAGGCCAGCCGCTGTCCGATCTCCTCCGCGCCGACCACGACCTTGAGGGTTCGCTTCAGGCCGTCCACATTGGCCTCGATAATCTGCATCGTCTCGCCTTTTTAAACTCGTGTTGCCGTCGCGAAGGCCGGGCGATCCTGATCGCACGGCCCCAAACCCATGATCCGTTCGCTTCTCTTCCTAGCGCCGGTTTCTGGTGCGGGCGGAGGGACTTGAACCCCCACGGCCAAGGCCACCAGAACCTAAATCTGGCGTGTCTACCAATTCCACCACGCCCGCTGGGAATGTCTCGCTCCACCGGCGAACACCCGGACCGGAGCGGTCTAGCCGGGACCATCCACAGGGCGCTGACGCCCCCGGCGGTGCCCGGACAGGGCGCTCATATACGCAGCAAGACCGAGCAAGATCAATCACGATCTGGACCAAGCCGGCCGCCCCGGCAAGGCGCGCACCCCACACGTCCGGTTCCTCAGGGACCGCCTCTAGGTTGTATCACAAGCTCCACAAATACCCGGCAGTGGGCGTTGCCTACACCGGGGTCGGTCCGGGCGACGCCTCCGGCACCGTCTCTTCGCCCGTTGCATCATCCGCGCCGGTCTTCGTCTGCCGCTCGAACCGGCTCGCCAGAACGTAGAACAGCGGCGTGAAGACGAGCCCGAACACCGTCACGCCGATCATTCCGGAGAACACGGCCGTCCCGAGCGACTGGCGCATCTCCGCCCCAGCCCCGCTGGCGAAGACGAGCGGCACGACGCCCAGGATGAACGCCAGCGACGTCATGATGATCGGCCGCAAGCGCGTCTTGGCGGCCTCCACGGCGGCCTCGTAGCGGGTCATGCCTTCCTCTTCCGCCTGCTTGGCGAATTCGACAATGAGGATGGCGTTCTTGGCTGCGAGCCCCACGAGCACGATCAGTCCCACTTCAACGAGAATGTTGCGATCGAAGCCGCGGATGTTCACGCCGATCATCGCGGCCAGAATACACAAGGGCACGATCATGATGACCGAAAGCGGCAGCAGCCAGCTCTCATAGAGCGCCGACAGCAGAAGGAACACGAAGACGACCGCCAGCACGAACGCGACGGCCGCCGTGCTGCCGCTCAGCGTTTCCTGCAACGCGATTTCGGTCCATTCGAAACCAAATCCCGAGGGCAGTTTCGTTGCCGCGATCTCCTCGATCGCGGCAATGCCCTGTCCCGTCGAAAAACCGGGCTTCATCGAAGCCTGCAGTTCCGCAGCCGGATAGAGATTGTAACGCGGCACGCGGTAGGCGTCGGTCTTATCCTGGAATGTCGCAACCGATCCGATCGGCACCATGTCGCCTTCGGAATTGCGCGTCTTGAGGTTCTGCACGTCCCGAACGGTGAGCCGGAAAGGATTATCGGCCTGTGCCGTGACACGGAACGTCCGCCCGAGCAGGTTGAAGTCGTTCACGTAGCTCGATCCCATGTAGATCGACAACGTATCGAAGACGTTCGTGATCGGCACGCCGAGCTGCTCGGCCTTCACGCGATCGATATCGGCGAAGATCTGCGGCGTCCGGGTGTTGTAGAGCGTGAACGCCTGCGCGAATTCCGGCCGCTGGTTGGCCGCGGCCATCGCGCTGAAGGTCGCCGATTCGAGCGCCTGCAATCCGCGCCCCGAGCGATCCTGCACGTATCCCTTGATGCCGCCGCCGGTCCCGATGCCGGGCACCGAGGGCGGCTCGATCACCAGCACGAACGCTTCCCTGAGCTTCTGCATCTCCTTGCGGATATCCGCGATGATGCTGTCCTTCGTGAGCCCGGCCTTCAGCCGCTCCTCGAATGAATTGACGCGAACGAAGATGACGCCGGCATTGGGCGAGTTCGTGAACGTGGCGCCATCGAGTCCGACGAACTGCACCGTCGCATAGATGCCAGGCCGCGCGCGGATCAGGTCGCTCGCCTGTCGAACCACCGCGTCCGTGCGGTCGAGCGTGGCGCCGGGCGGCAACTGGAAGGCAACGATGAAATAGGTCCGGTCGAGCTGCGGAATGAGGCCGGTCGGCGTCGCCGCCAGCCGCCAGTAGGTCAGCCCCAGAAGCCCCGCAAAAATCGCGAGCATAAGCACCGTACGCCGGATCAGCTTCCCCGTAATCCATGCGTAGCCGTGCGAAAAACGGTCAAAGAGACGGTTGAAGGCATCGAAAAAGGCGCGCACAGGGGCTCCAAGCGTATGCAGGAGCCCGTGCGCTTCCTTGTGCTCTTCGTGCGACTTCAAGAGCAGCGCCGCCAGTGCCGGCGAAAGCGTGAGGGAGACGAACGCGGAGATCGCCGTCGCCGCAGCGATCGTGATGCCGAATTGCTTGTAGAAGGCCCCCTGAAGTCCCGTGATGAAGATCGTCGGCACGAACACCGCGATCAGCACCAGCGAAATGGCGAGCACGGCGCCGCCCACCTCGTCCATCGTCGCATGCGCCGCTTGCTTAGGCGTCATTCCCTCACGCAGACGCCGCTCCACGTTCTCAACCACCACGATCGCATCGTCGACAACGATCCCGATCGCAAGCACGAGACCGAACAGAGACAGAGTGTTGAAGGTCACCCCCAGCGCCGACATGATGGCGAACGTGCCGATCAGCGAAACCGGGATCGCCACGATCGGGATCACGGCGGCCCGCCACGTCTGGAGGAACAGCACGACGACAAGCACCACCAGCGCCACGGCTTCGAAGAGCGTCGCGATCACCGCGTTGACGGAGGCGCGAATGAAGTCGGTCGGGTTATAGGCGATCGTATACGCGACGCCCGGCGGGAAATCCTTGGCCAGCCGGTCCATGGTCGCCTTGATCAGATCGGCGGTCGCAAGCGCGTTCGAGCCCGGCCGCTGGTAGATGCCGATACCGGTCGCCACCTGATTGTTCAGATAGGCGTTGACCAGATAATCCTGCGCACCGAGTTCGACGCGCGCCACGTCCGCCAGCCGCGTCACCGAGCCATCCGGCTCCGCGCGCACAACGACTTCCTCGAACTGCCGCACGTCCGTGAGCCGGCCGAGCGTCGTGACCGACAGCTGGAACGCGAGGTCCGACTGGGCCGGCGGCTGATTGATGGCACCTGCCGCGACCTGAAGGTTCGCCGCCCTGAGCGCGGCGACCACGTCGCTCGCCGTCATGTTCCGCGACGCCAACTTGTCCGGATCGAGCCAGACGCGCATGGAGAAATCGCGCGCACCGAACACGTTGACGTTGCCGACGCCATCCACGCGCGTCAGAACGTCTTTGATATTGAGCGTCGCATAATTCGATATGTACTGCTGATCCCGCGAGCCGTCCGGCGAGATCATATGCACGACCATCATGAGGTCGGGCGACGCCTTGCGAACGACGACGCCGACACGGCGGACCTCTTCGGGCAGGCGCGGTTCGGCCACCGCGACCCGGTTCTGGACGAGCACCTGCGCCATGTCGATGTTGGTGCCGGGCTTGAAGACGACGTTGATCGAGAGCTGCCCGTCGCCGGTCGACTGCGACGACACATAAAGCATGTTGTCGACGCCGTTGATCTCCTGTTCGATCGGCGTCGCGACCGTTTCGGCCACGATCTTCGCCGAAGCGCCCGGATAGGTCGCCCGCACGTTCACCGTCGGCGGCGCAATCTCGGGATACTCAGCAACCGGCAGACGGGTCTGCGCGATCGCGCCCACGATGACGATCAGAATGGAAAGCACCGCGGCGAAGATCGGGCGGTCGATGAAGAAATGCGTGAAACGCATGCTGTTCGTCCTAGGCGGAAGCGCCGCAATGAGGCGCGCAGTCGTTCAGGGTCGGTCCTACTTAGCAACCATGTCGATCCGTCCGTCCTGCGCGGTCACCTTCGCCCCCGGCCGGACCATCGGATTGGCGATCCCGTCGATGACGATCCGGTCGTCGGCCGCGATGCCTGCAACGATGACCCTGAGACCGCTGTCCATGGCGCCGAGCGTCACTTGCTTTGGCTTCACGATCCCGTCCTCGCCCACCGTGAACACGATCTTGCGCGCCTGGTCCGACACCACCGCGGCGTCCGGGATCAGCAGACCGTCGACGTCGCCCGCGAAAAGCTGCATCCGCGCGAACAGACCCGGCTGAAGAAGCCCGGAGGGATTTTCGACCACCGCCCTGCCCCGCATCGTGCCCGAACGCACGTTGAACGCGTTGTCGACGAAGTTCATGCGTCCGTTATGTTTGAACTCGTTCTCGTCGGAGAGCCTGATCCGAACCGGATTGCCGGTATCGCGCGACGACTCGCGCTTGCCTTCCTCGGCGAGCCGCGAATAGCGCAGGTAGTCGGATTCGGAGACCTCGAAGAGGAAATGGATCGGGTCCATGGTCACGATCGTCGCGAGCAGCGTCGTCGAACCGGACCCCCCGTTGACCAGGTTGCCGGCATCCACCTTGCGATCCGAGATGCGCCCGTCGATCGCCGCCGTCACGCGCGTCCATTCGAGATTGAGTTCGGCCGTCCGGGTCGCCGCTTCAGCCGCCTGGAGCGCCGCGCGGGCCACCGAGAGGTTCGCCGCCCGCTGGTCGAAATCGCGCTCGGTCACGGCACCAGAGCGAACCAGCGGTCGCGCGCGCTCCACTTCCGTAGCCGCCAGATCGACCTGCGCCTGCGCGCGGGCCACCTCCGCCTTTGCGCTGTCCACCGCAAGTTCAAACGGCCGCGGATCGATAGTGAAGAGAAGGTCGCCGGCCTTGACGATCTGGCCGTCCTTGAAATGGATCTTGTCGATGAACCCGGAAACACGCGGCCGCACCTCGACAGTCTGGACGGCCTGGAAGCGGCCGGAATACTCGTCCCAGTTCGTGATGCGTTTCGCGATCGGCTTGGCCACGGTCACGGGCGGCGGTGGCGGACCGGCGGGAGCATCGGCCGCATGAACGCTGCCGCCTCCCAGCCCCAGGAGCGCCGCGAAAACCACCGCGATCCGGTTCGGACGGGCTGAGAAAAGGTGAAGCATGGCATTCTCCATTCTGCCGCCATGGCACCCACCTTCTGACGGAAGTCAAGATACGCGATGGTCCGTTGCCGGGGCCCTTCAGCGGCGGGCACGCGCTCCGGTCACGTCACAATGCCGCCGAAGCGGGCCCTTTATACGCTACCGGATCGCTGCTAGCAGACGTGATCTGCGGCGGCTGCATGACTGATCCCACCGGCGAGACAAGCCCGCC
>JBLMYE010000207.1:0-4778 GCA_050258115.1 Deltaproteobacteria bacterium
ACTACCTACGCCACCAGTTCCTCGATGAGAAGCGCAACGCCCTGCTCGCCTGGGAGCGCGAGCTGGAGCGACTCGCGCTCGGTAACGACAAGGTGGCGCAGGTCGCCGCCACGAAGCGGCGACGCGCCGGGAAGCCCTGAGCGGCTCAGCCGTCACTCGGCGCCGATCGAGCGGACCGCCAGGCTGAAGGCCCCCGCCTGGCGGTCAGCGATCATCAAACCGATCTGGCGCACCCCGCCAGGATCCAGCAGCGGGGCTGCCGCCACGACGCGGCCGCGGAACGTGGGCCGAAACTCCGAGACCGGCAGCCTCACTGTCGTCCACTGATCGCGCGGCGGCTCGAACGCAGCCTGGTAGTTCACGCCATCGAAGGCGTCGTCGGTGCGGAGCGTCAGTTTATACCGCTTGCCGTCGCCGCGGATGTCGAGCACGTAGCTCGTGGCTTCCGGCGCGCCGAGTGCTGCCGGATGCGACCGCACCGAGGCGAAGCCACCGTTGTTGTCCAGCGATACGACCCCCTCGAACACGGCGTGACCCGCGGGATCGTGGCGCAGGCGGCTGGAGAAGATGCCGCCCATGACGGCGTCGTCGATCGCCGACCAGTCAGCGGTCGACTCGGCCGCGTGGAAATCGAAGAGCTGCCGTGGCATCTGGGGATTGTCCCGAGCCCGTATCGTTCCAGCAATTGCCGCACCCAGAACGAGAGGAGCGAGGACCATCCACGAACTTAGATCCGTCGGGAGGTACCACGACCGCTGTGACACCGAGGCCTCGCTTCAGGTCGATGAAAGGCAGGGGATACGCCCGCCGCCCGCGTTGAAAAGGATGAGCTTCCAGTCGTCGCTCGGCACGTCATGACGCAGGATGTCGACGCCGCCGTCGTCGCAACGGACCTTGAAGTACCGGTGTTGCGGGTCGAGCCAGCGGTCGAGCTCCTCTTTGACCACGACTCGCCGCGTACCGAGAACGAAGGCGCGCGGCGACTCGTCGGCCCGGCACCCGGCGTACGCCTCCACGTGGATTTCAGTAGCGAAGCTCGCCCCGCCACAGTCAACCCCCAAGCCTCCTCGGCGGCCTGGTCCGGAACCCAGGTTACCGCTCGAGAACGGTGCGACGGTCATGGCCAAACCTCAGTCTGACTGACGGTCAATCTGTGCTCCCACCGCCGGTGAGCTGCCACATTGTCGGCCGGTCAGCACGCCGCCAGACTGCGGACCTACTCCGCGATGGCGGTGCGTCGGCTGTACCCTGAAACCCGACGTTGACCTAGACGCCGTTAGCCGTGGTCGCTGACAGGAGGCGATGGCCCGCTGCGACCCCGTCCGGTGTCAGCCTTTTTTACAGCCGGGACGCCCGGTCGCCAGCTCCCAACTCCCAGAGTCGACCCACAGGAGACATTCACCGAGCCTGGCAGCTGAACTCGAGTTCGCGAGCTCAATGTTGTGGCGGTGAAGAGGCGCTTGCCGGAACGGCGCCTGAATGCGACGTGAGTGACTTCACGAGGAATCCGGATCAGTCGTAATGGTAGCGGCAGGCGATGATGACCAGCGTGTCGGCCTCGACTGTGTAGATGAGCCGATGAGCGTCGTCGATGCGACGCGACCAGAACCCCGACAGGTTCTCGCGCAGCGGCTCGACCTTGCCGATGCCCTCGAAGGGGTGACGCATCGCGTCCTGAATCAGCAGGTTGATCCGCTTGATCGTCTTCCGGTCCTGTCCCTGCCACCACGTGTAGTCGGACCAGGCGGCGGCCGTCCAGAGCAGCCTGTCAGGCATCGGCGAGTGGACGGGGTTGCACCTTGCCGGCGCGAAGCTGGGCGATCGACTTGGCGAGATGCGCGGCATTGGCTGGCGTCTTCAACAGGTGCACGGTCTCCTGCCAACTGTTGAACGTCTCCAGCGACATCACGACGGCGTCGGGGGCATCGCGGCGGGTGATGATGGCCACGTCCGCGTCGTCGATGACCTGGTCGATGACCTGCTTCAGCCGATTGCGGGCGTCGGAAAACGAGATGGTGCGCATGTCGAAATGTCCTGTTTGTTGTACAAGTCTAGTGATGTCTACCACGTTCGGCAACCGCTCCGGACCAATGGCTCTCAATCCCCGTGAGGTCATCGTGCGGCTCCTTGGTGGTCCGGTCCTGGCCGGCTTTCCCCCTTCGCCGTGACGCGGACGGCGTCGGTGTTTTCGGCTCGTAGATGTCGCTATTCTTTACAGCAGTCGGCCGAGTTGGATCCGGCCAGCAACGACCCGCGGCTCGCCGCCCCGATGGTCACCCTCCGGCGTCAGGGCGTGGCCGATGGACGCTTGTCGACCCCTTTCCGACATTCGTTCGTTGACTGGCATGACTCCCTCGGGAGAGGCGCACGCCGGGATAGAGCATGCGAATATAAGCCTTCATCGAACGTGCAGCTTGAGTGGCGCGGAGATAGCAAGCGTGCCCCCGTGCTCGGGATGCGAAACGGGACTGCCCAGTCCCCCTTTCGCCCTGCGCTCGGCGACAACCGATGTTCTGCCCCCCCGCCCGGCGTCGCCACCGGACTGGACTGCGCGCAGTCCACGGCTTCGCCAATGACTCGACGGCGCGCCGCGATGCGCATTGCGTACTCGCCTCTGCGACTGCGGGATCGTGCTCACCTACCGGGGGTTCTTCGCCTCGGGCTTCGCCCTTCCGTGGCTCATCGGGCGGCGAAGCCGCCTGTTGGAGTGTCCCACTCGAAGCGTTTGTTAGGTATACGAATCGATTATGTGGTTGGAGGCTTTATCCAGGCGTGGTTGCTGGAGGTGAGCATGCTGCTTACCTCGACCCATCCCTCATCCTTCATCCAAGTGCAATACGGTATCCGAACCCATAGACGCGGATCGCGTGGCACCCAGTTGCACCGGTTTACGACCCGCGTAACCATGTTCAATTCACCTGGCTTGCCATGACCAAAGCGTACTTCAACAAACTCATCTTTTTTCACAGGAAGCGAGGACGGGCTGAATGCGTACTGTCGCGTTACGGTTTCCTGTAGCCCGCCACAACAATAGACTCGTCCAACAACAAGATAGCCGCCTTCGATGCTGCTATCTGTCGTCAATACTGCCGACATTTCCTTGTATAAGGATTGACGCTCGTCATTGGCATTCCAGTAGGGTGAGACGAAGCCAGTGGCACTGCGTATAAAACGATCATAGTGATCGGGATCCTTAAGAACATCCGCTCTTTCTACATTCAATACCTGTATGACACGTAAGGAGCCAAGCGGTATCTTGTTGGGGAAGATGTCGCCCTCCTTATCCTTCTGCATCGTGACTTGTGCCGTCGAGCATCCAGCGAGAAACACGGAAGTGAGCAAAATCAGTTTTGTTTGACTGCCGATGATCACAGCTACCCCATCTGGCGAAATACGCACTAGTAATGCCTAACAGTCTGTTAGGCGGATTACGCCCTGTTCGCCATAGTACGGATTCCGCCTACTGTCCGCCCAGCTGGCTACCCGACGGCCGCGGCTACGGCCCGGGGCTTCCATGTCGGGCGCCACGGCCGCTCTTGGCCGGCTTTCTCCCTTCGCCGGGAGGTCGGTGGGGTCGATCGCTTCGACCTCCCGGTGTCGGAAAGATTTACACCGCGCGCCGGGCGTCGCGGATCGCTGAGCCCGTCGCGTGCGGCAAATTGTGTTGGACCTCGTCGTAACTAGTTGCACCATTGCCGCTCACACGGTGCACCATCACCGTCTCCGTCCATCTGAGTGCCGGGACAATGCTTGAGGAAATATTCTGCCTCTGCGCACGATGTCATTTGTGAGCAGTGTGTCCTTCCGTCGCATGTGAATGTCTGGCCGGCCGTCGCATCGGCGGCAGGGGAGACGGAAAGCGTTACATCTCTTCGAGCAGCCGTGTACGAGTTGTAACCCACAACGCCAAGCGCAAAGATCGCGGCGCCAGAAAGCAGGGCGGCCGCAGAAGCGCGTGTACGCGCGTGCACGAGAGCTTCTCGCTTCCCGCGCGTCTTTGCAGCACCCGGGCGTTGTACCACTTCCGCCCTCTTACGCCCGTCCGGCGTTGTGCGCACGTCGAAGGAGATCACTTCCCCAATGCGGGGGCGCACTCCGTCCCTCGGAAAGGCTGAGATGTGCACAAAAACTTCCTCATGGGTCTGTGGAAGCGCCACGAAGCCGAAGCCTCGATCGTCGTTCCACTTAATGAGGGTTCCGTGGGTTCTCATTCTTAGGTCCAACTAAAATGCGGCGTCATAATCGCCACATAATTCTCGCCCAGCGCCGCATAATCCCGGCGCCCTCTTCCAACCCGCCGTTTCGCACGGAGGCGTCACGGGTTATCCATCAGATCATTCCAGTTATGCGGCGCCGACGCCGTCGCCGACCTTCGTCGCAGTCGTTCCTGAGCCGCTGCGCCTCAAGCACTATAGCCTGTGCGCCAGACAGGCCAACGTTGCCTTGATCTGCGGTGCTCGGGCACGCGAAGGTCTCCTCATGGCCGGCTTTCCCCCTTCGCGGCGACCCTGCCGACGTCGATGTTTTCGGCGCGTAAGCGTCGAGATTCTTTACAGTAGCCGGCCGAGTCGCATCCCGCCAGCGACGACACGTGGCCCGGAGTCCAGTTGGTCGCTGTCCGGTTTCAGGGCACGGCCGATGGGCGGTCATCGACCCTAAGCAGGCCGTCGCGCAACCCCAACCGACTTCCATGTTCTTTCGCGTGACGCCGCGAACCATAGGTCGTGCAACGTGCTGTACGTCGTCATTCCATCGGCAAATTGTCGGGGATTTGTTTG
>JBLMYE010000208.1:0-19860 GCA_050258115.1 Deltaproteobacteria bacterium
CCCGCGACGGTTGAGGCGGCTCATCCGGCGTTTGCCCGGCAACCGGGCCAGAAAACGCGCAAAAAGGGTTGCGCGGGCAAAGCTTGCCACTATCAATGCGCGCCAACAGGTCCACACCCGAGGAAGTCCCCCATGGTCGACAAGAACGACTCGCTGGCCCGCGAAATTGACGAGGAACTGCGCCGCGAACGCCTCGAAAAACTGTGGGAACGTTATGGCATGTATGTGCTAGGCACGGCAGGCGCGATCGTGCTCGCGGTCGGCGGATACCAGCTTTACGACCAGCACCGAAAGAGCGTCGCGGCAGAGAGCGGGGCGCGCTACGAGGATGCCGTCAAGCTCATCGAACAGGTCAAAACGGACGATGCCCAGAAGGCACTTTCGCAAATTATTTCAAGCGGTCACGCCGGTTATGCGGCCCTGGCGCAGCTCCAGCTCGCCGGCATTCACCTGAAAGCCAACCGGCCCAAGGATGCGCTCGTCGTCTTCGAAGCCCTAGCCACGAGCCCGACCGCCGACGCCGACATCAAGACTTTCGCACAGCTTCAGGCCGCCGCGCTGCGGCTGGGGGAGGCCGACTTTACCGAACTTCAGAATCGGCTCAAGCCGATAGCCGAGGGGTCGACGCCCTGGCAATTCCAGGCGCGGGAACTACTCGGCACTGCGGCGTACAAGGCGGGGAAGCTCGATGAGGCCCGCTCGACATTGACGCCGCTCATTGCCGATCCGAATGCGCCACGCGAGGCGCTCGAGCGCATCCAGCTCGTCCTGGGTGCCATTGCCTCGGCAGAGGCGGGCAAGCAGGCGCCGGCACCGGCCACCCCTGCCGCGCCAGCGCCGCAAACGCCTGCCAAGGGAGACACCAATCCTTCCGCGCCCGGAACGCCGGCATCGGGAGGCAAATAAGGAGACGAAGGATGCGCCGCTCCCGCCCTGTGCCTTACGCTCTCGCCCTCGCCGGGCTGAGCGCGTCTGTGCTGGCGGGGTGCTCATCGGACAGCCTACCCAGCCTTCCCAACGTCAGCAACCTGAACCCTTTCAAGGAAAAACAGGCGCCGCTCCCTGGCCGGCGGATTCCCGTGCTGCCGGCAAACGAAAAAATTCCCGGCGAACTGGCCGACGCGTCGGCTCCGATCGTCCTTCCTCAAGTCGTCGCCAACGAAGAGTGGACGCAGCCGGGCGGCACTCCCTCCAACGTCGTTGGAAACCTCGCTCTGTCGGCAAACCCGCGCGAGACGTGGCGTGCCGATGCCGGCTCCGGCTCGAGCGGCCAGGGCCGTATCATCGCGAGCCCGATCGTGGCAGGCGGGCGCGTTTACACACTCGACGCCGAAGGCACCGCCTCGGCTTTCCAGGTGGCCGGCGGCTCCAAAGTCTGGAGTCAGAGTCTCGCACCCACGCCGCCCCAGACCGCGGAGGCTGGCGGCGGCTTCTCCAGTTTCAGCACGAGCAGCCTGTTTTCTCTGGGTGGCGGAGGTGACGGCGGCGGCTACGGTGGAGGCTTGGCCTTCGACAACGGACGCCTTTTCGGAGCGTCCGGCTTCGGCGCCGTCATCGCTCTCGATCCGGCGACCGGCAAACGCCTTTGGGAGAAGAACCTCGGTGCGCCAGTCCGCTCGTCCCCCACCGCTGCCGGCGACCGTGTGTTCGTGCTGACCACCGAAGGCCGCGTCTATTGCCTCTCCGGCATCGACGGCGCCGAGCTCTGGTCCGCGCGCGGTCTTCCGAGCCAGGCGTCGCTCTCGCTCAACGCGAGCCCTGCCGTCGAAGGCGACATCGTCGCCGTTCCCTTTCCGACCGGCGAGGTGCTCGGCCTCAAGATCATCGACGGCAGCCCGGTCTGGTCGGAAAGCTTGACCCGCACGCGCTCAGAAAGCCAGTTCGCCTCCATGACCGACGCCGCCCGCCCGGCCATTGCCAACGGCGTCGTCTACGCGATCGGCCACGCGGGCCGCATGACCGCGACCAACACCAAGACCGGCGAGCGCATCTGGTCGCTGAACGCCCCCGGCACGCAGACGCCCTGGGTGGCGGGCGACAGCATCTTCATCGTCGACACCCGCGCGCAAATCATGGCGATCTCCAAACGCGACGGCAAAATTCAGTGGACCACGAAGCTTCCTACTAGCGGTGCGTGGTCGGGACCGGTGATGGCGGGCAACCAACTCTGGGCCGTCTCGTCGAAGGGCCTTCTTGTGGCGGTAGATCCGGTCGGCGGGCGCGTCGCCGGACAGCAGGAAGTAGGGGCCGGTTCCTACATCGCCCCCGTCGTCGCAGGCGGCCGTATGTTCCTGCTCACCGACACCGCCAAGCTCATCGCGCTGCAGTGAGCGAAGTTTCTCCGGCAGCTCTCCAGGGCAGCACCTTCCCGATCTTCCTCGTATCGGTCCCCGGCCTCGAAGGACCGCTGTGCGCCGAGGCGCGCGCCCACGGCTTCAAGGCAAAGACGGTCGAGGGAGGCGTGGAATTGACGGGCGGCTGGCCTGACGTCTGGCGCGCCAACCTTGAACTCAGAGGACCGAGCCGCATCCTTGCACGGGTCGATCGGTTCCGCGTCGTCCATCTGGCGAAACTCGATGCCCGCGCACGGCAGGTGCCGTGGGCAAAGGTTCTGCGCCCCGACGTGCCCGTGCGGGTCGAAGCATCCTGCCGCAGCTCTCGCATCTATCACTCGGGCGCTGCGGCCGAGCGCATCGCCCGCGCGATTACCGGCGAACTCGGAGCTCAGGTCAGTGACGAGGCCGAAGTCGTTATCAAGGCGCGGATCGAGAACGACCTCTGCACGATTGCCGTCGATACATCGGGGGAACCGCTGCACAAGCGCGGCTTCAAGGAAGAAGTTTCCAAAGCGCCCATGCGCGAAACGATGGCCGCGCTCTTCCTGCGCCAGTGCGGCTTTTCGGGTCAGGAGCCCGTTCTCGATCCCATGTGCGGCTCAGGAACCTTCGTCATCGAAGCGGCCGAAATCGCCGCCGGTCTGAAACCCGGACGCGCCCGCAGGTTCGCCTTCGAGAAACTTGCGACCTTCGACGCCGCGGCCTGGGACGTCCTGCGCACGGCCGCACCCGCCTCTCCGCCGCCGGCACTCTGTTTTGGGCGTGACCGCGATGCAGGCGCCATTCGTATGAGCCGTGCTAACGCCGCCCGCGCCGGCGTATCGCAGTTCACGGCCTTCGAGGTAGCCTCCATCGAAGATCTGGAACGGCCGGAAGGGCCGCCGGGGCTCGTCATCGTCAATCCGCCCTACGGCGACCGCATCGGCGGCGCGGGCAAGCTTCGCCCGCTCTATCGGTCGCTCGGACACAGGCTGCTGACGCGGTTTTCCGGTTGGCGTGCCGGCCTTGTGACGAGCGATCCGGGCCTCGCCGAAGCCACCGGCCTGCCGTTCTCGCTGACCGCCGAACCCGTTCTGCACGGCGGCCTGCGCATTGCGCTGTACCGCACGGGGCCGCTGCCCTGACCGGTGGGACTATTCGGCCCTCTGACCGTCGTTCGTCTTGATGTCCTGGAACTTGATGGCCGGATTCTTATCGGCCGCCCAGCCGAGGCTGAACTGGCTTTGCGCCATGAACACGCGATCGCCGTCGAGATCGGTCGCAATCGCCGATTTGTTCTTGGCGGCGAACGCCTCCAGCGCCGTCTTGTCGTCCGAGGTGAACCAGCGCACCACCTCGTAGGGGCAGGTTTCGAAAACGACCGGCAGATTGTATTCGTTCGTGAGGCGGTCGGCGAGCACGTCGAGCTGCAGCGCGCCGATGACACCGACGATCGGCTGTGAGCCATCCACCGGGTTAAACACCTGCACGACACCCTCTTCCGCCATCTCCATCAGCGCTTCACGCAGCTTCTTGGCCCGGATCGCATCTTCGAGACGCACGCGGCGCAGGATTTCCGGCGCGAAGCTCGGAATGCCGAGGAATGTGATGTCCTCGCCTTCCGTCAGCGCATCGCCGATCCGCAACAGGCCACGGTTGGGGATGCCGACGACGTCGCCCGCATACGCCTCTTCGGCGAGCGAACGGTCCTGCGCGAAAAAGAATTGCGGTGCGGAAAGCGCCAGCACTTTCTGGGAGCGCACGATCTTCACCCGCATCCCGCGATTGAGCTTGCCCGACACGACGCGCATGAACGCCATGCGGTCGCGGTGGTTCGGGTCCATGTTCGCCTGGATCTTGAAGACGATTCCGCTCATGCGCGCCTCGTCCGCCTCTACCGTGCGCGTGGCGGCGCGCAGGCTGCGAGGCGGGGGTGCGAAGGCGACGAGCGCGTTCAAGAGATGCCGCACGCCGAAGTTTTTCAAGGCCGATCCGAAGTAGACCGGCGTCAGCGTGCCATGACGGAAGGCCTCAAGGTCGAACCGGTTGCAGGCTTCCGCGACGAGGCCGACCTCCTCGCGCCAGCGTTCGACGGAGCCGTCTTCCGTAAGAAGCGTCTCGAAAACCGGATCAGCGGGACCGCTCACCGGCAGATCGACACCCTCGTCGTCCAGCCGCGTGATGCGCGGTTCATAGAGATCGTACGTGCCACGGAATTCGCGGCCCCGGCCGATCGGCCAATTCATCGGCGCCGTGTCGAGTGCGAGCACGTTTGAAATCTCGTCGAGCAATTCGAGCGGCTCGCGCGTCTCGCGGTCGAGCTTGTTGATGAACGTGACGATCGGAATGTCGCGCAGGCGGCAGATCTCGAACAGCTTGCGCGTGCGGCTTTCGATGCCCTTCGCCGCGTCGATGACCATGATGGCACTATCGACGGCCGTCAGCGTTCGATAGGTCTGGTCGGAGAAATCCTCGTGTCCCGGCGTATCGAGCAGATTGAGCACCGCGTCCCCATACTCGAACGTCATCACCGAGGTGACGACCGAGATGCCGCGCGCCCGCTCGATCGCCATCCAGTCGGAGCGGGTGTTCTGCTTATCCTTCTTCGCCTTCACCTGCCCGGCGAGCTGAATGGCGCCTCCGAACAGCAGAAGCTTTTCCGTCAGCGTCGTCTTGCCCGCGTCGGGGTGGGAGATGATCGCAAACGTCCGCCGCCGGCCGATCTCGCGCTGGAGTACCGACTGCGGGCCACCGGCGGCAGTTGCCGGCGGAGGGGGCGCCACGGCCAAATCATCGTTCGTGCGTGCTTCGTCGGACACGTCCCGCCTCGTCTCGTGACTATCGTCGAAATCCGGGCGATTTGGCCCTCACGCGGGAGGGCTGCCGATGCGGCCCGGCGGCGCCGGGTCCGTATACATGCTTCGTGGCGCGCGGTCACCTGACGTTGCAGCGGCACTGATATAAAGCGAAGCCGGGCGGACCCTAATAGGATCCACCCGGCCATTCGGCCCCGTCGAGGGCTACGCATTACTTCCGGGACGGGGCATTCTACGACCCGTGGACAGCAGGTACTCCAGAACGCATACGCTACGCACACCACTCATTCCGGCTATCCGCCTGTCGCAGATGCCAGGAGAACGTGACACCCCTGCGTTACATTCCGTGTGAGTCTATCGCCGCTGTGGATAACCGGCCAATTGGCGGATTGGCTAGAGAAAGAGCTAACTTCTCACCCGTCTGGAGGGGGAGGCACGGTGGCCAAGAGACAGCCGTTGTATGTCGTGCTGATGGGCGCGGTTCTCGCTGCGGCCGTCGCCCTGCGCATTTTCGACCCGGAGCCGGTTGCCCGGCTGCGGCTAGCGGTCTTCGACAGCATGCTGGCCAGTTCCCCGCGTGCAATCGACGAGAGCTTCCCGGTCCGTGTGGTCGACATCGACGAGGCGTCCCTGGCCGAATACGGACAATGGCCCTGGCCGCGCACCCGGCTGGCCGAGATGGTCGACCGTCTGGCGGCCGCGGGGGCTCGGACCGTCACCATCGACTTGATCCTCGCCGAGCCTGATCGCTGGAACGCCGCCAACATTGCGGCCGAGTTTTCGAACGTCCCAGGTTTCGAAGCGCTCGCGCAGAAAGCGGCAAGCCTTCCCTCGAACGACGAAATCCTCGCCCGGTCGATCGGCAAAGCTCCCGTCGTGCTCGGCTTCGCCGGCGAACGCGGTCTTGCGAGACAACTCGCCGACCCCCGTGCGCCGTTCGCCTTTGCAGGCGACGACCCGAAGCTTTTCGTACCAGCCTTCGACGGAGGCGTCGGATCGTTGCCCATTCTCTCGCGGGAAGCGACCGGCATCGGCGCCGTCAACTGGCTTCCCGAGAGCGATCAGGTCGTCCGCCGCGTTCCCCTTCTGGTGACCGCTTCCGGCAAACTCTTTCCATCCTTGCCCCTTGAAACCTTGCGCGTCGCGCAGGGGCCCGGCACCACAATTCTGGTGCGCTCGTCGGGAGCCAGCGGAATCCTATCCTTCGGCGAAGAGACTGGCATCGACAGCATAAGGGCCGGCGAGGTTGTCCTTCCGACCGACGCGCGCGGCGAACTCTGGCTAAAGTTCGCGCCACCCGATCCCCGCCGCACGATCTCCGCACGCGACGTCCTCACGGGCAAGGCCGGTACAGCGGACATCGAAGGCCGTTTCATCATCATCGGCACGAGCGCGACGGGCCTCATGGACCTGCGCACGACGCCGCTCGCCGCGGCGGTGCCGGGTGTGGAAATCCACGCCCAGGCCCTCGAGCAGATGATTGCCGGAGATCATCTCATGCGCCCCGCGTGGGCGACCGGCGCTGAACTCACGTTCCTCCTCGTCGCGGGGCTGCTTACAGCGCTTCTCATTGCGCGGTCGGAAGCCGTCGCACGCTACATCGCCACGTCGGGCGCGACGGCCGCTGCCGCTCTGTCTCTCGCCGCGATCGCCGCCGTGGTGAGCCTCTCGCTGCTCGCCTACCGCAAGGGCCTTCTGATCGACCCCGTCTACCCATCACTGTCACTGCTCGCGGTCTATCTCGTCGGCTCGCTCACCAACTACATCCGCTCGGAAGCCGACCGCGCGCGCATTCGTTCCGCATTCGGTCATTACGTCTCCCCGGCAGTCGTCGAGGAACTGGCCGCCAGTCCGGAGCGATTGAAACTCGGCGGCGAAACGCGCGACGTCACACTTCTTTTTGCGGACGTCCGCGGCTTTTCACGCCTATCCGAAGGCATGGATGCGGAAGAACTCGTCCGTTTCGTCAACACGCTCTTTACACCCGTCGCCGATGAGATCCTGGCGCACCGCGGCACGATCGATAAATTCATGGGCGATGCCGTGATGGCGTTCTGGAACGCGCCGGTTGCCGATCCTGACCACGCCCGGCAAGCCTGCCGAACAGCACTCGCAATGCAGCGGGTCATCCTTGCCATGAACTCTGCGCGCGGACCGGAAGCCGCACCTCTCCGTCTCGGCATCGGGATCAACTCCGGTCCGTGCGTCGTCGGAAACGTCGGCTCGCCGCAGCGCTTCGACTATTCGGTGCTGGGTGATGTGGTCAACACCGCCTCCCGCATCGAAGAGATGACCAAAACCTTTGGCGTGCCCATCATCATCGGAGAGCAGACCGCAGCCGGGGCCGGCGGTTTTGCCTTCATCGAAATCGGCGACACCACGCTTCGCGGCAAGGATCGCGGCGAAAAGCTCTTTGCACTGGTGGGGGACGAAGCGATGGCAGCCGACGCCGGATGGAGCCGCCTGAAAATCCTCGTTGCCGCGTACACCGAGGCTATGGCTGCGGGAGACACCATCGAGGCACGGCGCCGTCTGGCGGCCTGTCATACGGTCGGCCTGGCGGCCGCAGAGCCCGTACTTACCGCGGCCGAATTTGCTCTCCAGCCCTAGGGCGGATCACTGCGGCGTGTATCTGTTGTTCGGCGTCATGCGGCTGGGACCTTTATCGCCGCCGCTCCCGCGATTGCCACCCCCGCCGCCGCCCATGCGCCCGAGCCCAACGCCAATTCCGACACCGATGGCGAGCCCCAGGGCCGCTTTTGCAGCCGCGTCGTCGTTGCTGGCACGCTCGGTTTTCTTCGGCTTCTTCTCTTTCGGTTCGGCTGACTTGACCGGCTTCTTCTTGGCGGGCTTGTCCTCCGCGCGATCGTTCTTTGGCTTCTTGGTCCCACGCGGCTGCGTCTCCTCGGGGTCCAGCGCGCCGAGTTTGATCAGCTGGTCCGGAGTGAAAGCGGGCTTGGGATCGATCGCCGGCGGCTTCACCACGAATGGAAACGCGTTTTCGAGCGGCGGCAGCACAGCCTTGTCGATCTTCGTCCAGTTGGCCGGAGGTATGACATCGCCGGAATTCGCGATCTGGATGAGCTTGCCCGGTTCGTCGAGGTCACGGCAACGGCCGCGCTCGTTGCAGACGGTGACGGCACCCTCATGGAGAAGCAGCCAACTCGTCTCGTCGGGCTGAACGTAGACATCGAACACCGTACCGCGAACCGTGATCGACGCGCGCGGTACTTTCACGACATAGCTCGGCTTCTTCGCCTTGCCCGTCATGAAGCGGAACGCGCCTTCCACGAGATCGACGCCGATGTCGCCCGTCGTCTTCTCGGCATCGTAGACGAATTTGTCGAGGAGCAGCTTCGCGCCGGGCCCGAGAGCGAGCTTGGTGTCGTCGTTCAGTTTCAGCTCCGTCGAGCCGTCCTTGCTAACGTCGATCAGTTCGTTCTGACGGACATCGTCGCCCGTCGCCAAAGTTCGGGTGTCGCGATTGTAGGCAGCCGTCACGATATCGACGACGGACAGGGTAGCCCCGATGGGATCCCCCCCGGCGGCCAGCACCGGCCCCACCACGAGACCGGGACAAAGGGAAAAGACGACGGCTGAGGCGGCCAGTCGGCGCATGACGCACTCCCGCAAAGGGCTATCCACAAAAACAAACTACCTCGGAATAGTTGCCGATACTGTACCACAGGGAACAGCTTTGCGGAATAAGCAGTCCACGGATCAGGACGAAACGGCGACCGCGCCTTTGTCCTTGGCTTTATGGTCCGGCTCCACATGGATAACGATCTGTGAACCCGGAATGCGCTGCTTCAGCGACTCCTCGATCCTGTCGCAGATCGTGTGCGACTCCAGCACGGTCATGGCGCCTGGCACGACCAGATGGAATTCTATGAAGGTCACGCGGCCGGCATGCCGGGTCCTGATGTCATGCGCCTGGATGGCGCCCGCACCGCAATCCTGAATCGCGGCCCGGATCTGATCCTGATCTTCGCTGCTAGCCGCCTCGTCAAGGAGCGAGGACATCGAACTCATGGTGATCCGGTAGCCGGCCCACAGAATGTTGGCGCCGACGAGCGCTGCTAGAATGGGATCGAGCTGCGTGATCCCCGTCCAAAGGGACAACAGAAGACCGGCCAGTACCCCGACGGATGTCGCAACGTCGGTCAGGATGTGCCACCCGCCGGCGGACAATGCCGGTGATTTCCAGGCCTTACCGCGCGAGATCAGATAGCCCGCCCAACCCGCGTTGATGGCCGCCGCCGCCATGTTTATGGCAAGTCCCTGGGCGGGCTCGGTCAGCGTGCGCGGGTTGAGCCACGCCTCATAGGCCTCCTGAAAAATCAGAACCGCCGCGACCACGATCAGGGCGCCCTCGAGCACCGCAGAAAAGAACTCCGCTTTGTGGTGCCCGAACGGATGTTTGCCGTCCGGCGGTATGGCGCTAATCCGGACCGCGATCAAGGCCGCCACCCCGGTCACAACGTTAACGATGCTTTCCAGCGCGTCCGAATAGAGCGCGGCGCTCCCGGTTTTGAGATAGGCGACGTATTTCAGGCCCATGACCAGGAAGGCCACGACGATCGTTACGATCGCTGTACGGCCGACCGAGCCGTCGCCGTGGGCATGGTCATGATTTCCGCTCATAGGTCCCGGCCGAGGTGTCTGCCTTCCCGTGCGGCACCCCTTTCGCACGCCACACCGCACGCGCCAAGTCTTTCGAGACGGGATGTTTTCCACATGCCCGATCTGCGGCTGCCCTCGCCCCGGCCCAGCGAATCTGGTCGGAAGGCAGATCATGCCAGGAGGGCTCCCATGGCCAACTTCACGACACACATTGCGGTCGGCACGGTTGTCTCCGGCGCGCTCGCCACCCTCACCCTCGCCGCCGACGTGGTCGCCCCGGAGAACCTCATCGCCGTGACGATGGCCGGTGTCCTCGGCTCTGTTCTCCCCGATATCGACCTCAAGGATTCCAGGCCCAGCAAGGCCATGTTCGCAGGCCTCGGCATCTTCTTCTCGTTTGCGGTCCTGTTTTCGTTTGCCACCAGTTTCTCCGTAGCCGAGCTTTGGATCCTTTGGCTCGGAACGCTCGTTCTGTTTCGCTACGGACTGCACACCGCATTCCACAATCTTTCGGTCCATCGCGGCATCTGGCATTCGATCCTGGCCGCGCTCTTCTGCGCAGGTCTGACATCGGTCGCGTTTTATTACGTCCTCGGCCGCCACGAAGGGGTCTCGTGGCTTGCGGGCGCTTTCCTGTTCATCGGTTACCTGACGCACCTTGTTCTGGACGAGATCTACTCCGTCGACGTCATGGACACGCGCGTGAAAGCGTCGTTCGGAACGGCGCTCAAGCTCTTCGACCGGCGCTATCCCTATGCCTCGCTCGCCATGCTGGCGGCGACTGTCGCGATCATCAGCATCACGCCGCCCACCAAGACGTTCATGGACGGAATGGCGTCTCGCAACCTCTGGGCCGGCCTCAACCAGCGCCTTCTGCCGAAAGATAAATGGTTCGGCGTGATCGACCGTCACAACGGCCTCGCCAAGGTCGGCACGACGGCTCCCGACGGAGGCGTCACCACGGGCTCGATCCCGCAGTCCACCCCTCCGCCGGCAACTCCGGCGCCATGACCCGGCTCACGCGCCGCTGAAGACATCCACCAGGAGCTTCACGTTGAGGACGACGATCACCGCCGCAATGACGGCCGCGATTACGGTGAGCCAGCGCGGGGCGACGAGGTCACCCATCTTCGAGCGCGAGGCCGTGAACATCACAAGGGGGATGACGGCGAACGGCAGCTGAAAGCTCAACACGACCTGCGACAGGATGAGGAGCTTGCCCGCATAGGTCTCGCCATAGAGAAGAATGACCACGACCGCCGGCACGATTGCCACGAGACGCGTCACGAGCCGCCGCAGCCAGGCCGCCAGTTTGATGTCGATGAACCCTTCCATCACGATCTGGCCGGCCATTGTCGCCGTCACCGTCGAGTTCAGGCCGCAGCATAAGAGAGCGATGGCGAAGAGCGACGGGGCGATCGAGGCGCCGAGCAGCGGCTGCAACAACTCGTGCGCGCGGCCGAGTTCGGATACATCCTGCTCCCCCGCGACGTGGAAGGTCGCCGCCGCGAGAATAAGGATCGAGGCGTTGATCGTCAGCGCGAACATCAGCGCCACGGTGGAATCGATCGTCGCGAAGCGCAGCGCATCACGCTGCTCGCCGGGGCTATGTCCATAGGCGCGCGTCTGCACGATCCCGGAGTGCAGGTAGAGATTGTGCGGCATGACGGTGGCACCGATGATGCCCAGCGCGAGATAGAGCATATTCGGGTTCGACACGATCTCGCGCGTCGGCACGAAGCCGCCGAACACCTGCCCCCAGTCCGGATCGGCGAGAAAGATCTGGATGGCGAAGCAGACCGCGATGACGCCGAGCAGCGTGATGATGAACGCCTCGACCTTGCGGAACCCGCGCGACTGCAGCCAGAGAATTAGGAATACGTCGAGCGCTGTGATCAGCACGCCGATTTCGAGCGGGATGCCGAACAGGAGCTGCAGGCCGATCGCGGTACCGATTACCTCGGCAAGGTCCGTGGCGCAGATGGCAAGTTCCGCCAAGAGCCAAAGTGGCCAAGCGACCCAACGCGGAAACCCGTCCCGGCAGGCTTGTGCCAGATCGCGTCCCGATCCGATCGCAAGCCGCGCGCAGAGCGATTGCAGAATGATCGCCATCACGTTCGAAATGAGCGCAACGGCCAGAAGCGTGTAGCCAAACTGAGCGCCGCCGGCGAGCGACGTCGCCCAGTTGCCGGGGTCCATGTAACCGACGGCCACCAGATACCCAGGACCCAGAAACGCGAGAAACTTCCTCCAAGCCGAAGAACCGGGCGAGAAGGGGATCGACCGGAAAACGTCGACGAGCGACGGCTCTCCGCGGCCACGCCGCCAGCCCTCGCTCCGGTCATTCTCTGGGGTCTTATTGGCCTCGGATGCCACACTCATGCGATGTCCGCCCGCGGGTGTCCTTATTGCAAATGAGTAGCAAGAGCGATAACATTGCCCCAGTGTGACGCAGTCGTCAATCGGGCCACAGGCGCGCAGGATAGGGATGTCGACTAAGACGTCGGATCTGGCTGAGTTGTGCCGAAAGAACGGACGCCGGCTTACGGGGCAGCGCCGCGTGATCGCCGAAGTGGTTTCGGCCGCCCACGATCATCCCGACGTCTTGGAGATCCACCGCCGCGCCGCGCGGATCGACCCGCGCATCGCGCTCTCCACCGTTTATCGCACGTTGCGCATGTTGGCCGAGATCGGGCTCGTGGAAACGCATACGTTCGACGGTGGCAGGGCTCGTGTGGAACGTACGACCGGCGAACACCACGATCATCTGATCGACACGACGACCGGCAAGGTTATCGAGTTCCGGTCCGATGCCATCGAACGGCTTCAAGCCGAAATCGCCCAGCGGCTCGGCTACGAGCTGACCGGCCACCGGCTCGAACTCTACGCCCGCCCCATCAAGACCAGACGACGCCCCCGCTGAGGCAATATCTTTCCCGTGAACCTTTGCGGGCTGATCTGAAAGCCGCTACAAGGCTTTCCAGGTACGCACACCATAAGTGCGGCCTTAGGGGAGGACCGCCACAATGACACCGACCATCGCCGGCATACTCGCACTCGCGTTGCCTCTGTTCCTGCTCGGTCTCTTGTTCCTGCGCCGCAATGGCGCGGTCTTCCTGTTCTACATCGTGCTGTGCGCCGTCGGCATCGGGTATCTTGTGACGACCGGCGCGATCGACGAGATCGGAACCGAAGCCCTCAATCAGGTCGGACGGCTGACCGCTGAGAAGGCCGCCGAACCCGCTCCGGCGGCACCGGCGACGCCCTAGGCGAAACGCGCCTCCGATCGCAGCCAGCGCTTGCCGCGTATCTGGTCCTCGCCTAAGGAAACGAGGCGCCACGCCAGAAACGCCGGGATCTCATGTCCGAACTGCTGATCGAACTCTTCTCCGAAGAAATTCCGGCTCGTATGCAGGTCCGCGCGGGCGAGGACCTGAAACGCCTGATCGGAGACGGCTTGAGGGCCGCCGGACTGACATTCGCCACCGCCCGCGCCTACTCCACTCCGCGCCGGCTTGCGCTCGTGATTGATGGCCTGCCGCACGTTTCACCGGCCATTTCAGAAGAGCGCAAAGGCCCGCGTGTCGGCGCGCCGGATCAGGCCGTCGCCGGATTTCTGAAGTCTGCGGGCCTCGCCAGCATCGCGGATGCCGAAGTGGTAAAGGACGAAAAGAAGGGCGACTACTATGTCGCCCGCATCGAAAAACCGGGCCGCAAGGCCGCCGACATCGTCGCCGAGCTGGTGCCGGCCGTGCTCGACCGCTTCCCATGGCCGAAATCGATGCGGTGGGGCTCGGGCACCTTCCAGTGGGTGCGGCCGCTCCATTCCATCATCTGCCTGCTCGACGGCAAGGTCGTACCGTTTGAAATCGCCGGCATTAGCAGCGGCAACACTACGCGCGGCCACCGCTTCCATGGCAACACGCCATTCAAGGTGAAATCCTTCGACGACTACGTCACTCAGTTGACAGCGCACAAGGTGATGCTCGATCCCGCCACGCGCATGGCCTCCATCAGAGAGGCGGCCCACGCCGCAGCGAAAGCGGCCAAGTTGCAGCTCGTCGAGGACGACGCCCTCGTGGCGGAGAACGCTGGCCTCACCGAGTGGCCCGTGGTCCTCATGGGGGCCTTCGACAAGGAGTTCCTGGAGGTCCCCGGCGAGGTTCTGACGACCTCCATGAAGCAGCATCAGAAGTGCTTTTCCCTGCGCGATCCCAAGACGAAGAAGCTCGCCAACAGGTTCCTGCTCGTTTCCAATCTCACGGCCACGGACGGCGGCGCCGCAATCATCGCCGGCAACGAAAAGGTCATTCGCGCGCGTCTGTCGGATGCCAAGTTCTTCTGGGAGCAGGATCTCAAGAAACCCCTCGACGAGATGGCGAATGAACTCGCCGGCATCACGTTTCACGAAAAACTCGGTACCCAGAAGGATCGGGTGGAACGCATCAAGGAACTGGCGTTCCAGATCGCGGGAGCGGTGGACGCCGACCCGCAGGACGCCCGCCGCGCCGCCGAACTTGCCAAAGCCGACCTCGTCTCCGGCATGGTCGGAGAATTCCCCGAACTCCAGGGCCTGATGGGCCGCTACTATGCGGAAAAGGCCGGCGCCAAGGCCGACATCGCGCGTGCCATCGAGCTACACTACAAGCCGAAAGGTCCGGCCGACATCGTGCCCAAGGAAGAGGAGGGAGACAGCGTCGCGATCGCCGTCGCACTCGCCGACAAGCTCGACACGCTCGTCGGCTTCTGGGCCATCGGCGAGAAGCCCACGGGCTCTGGCGACCCCTACCAGCTCCGCCGCGCCGCCCTCGGCATCATCCGCATCGTGTTGGAGAATGATCTGCGGTTGCCGTTAATGAGGCAGTTGGCGACCGCGCGAGAATTAGTTGACCAAACAGTTCATCAGATGCGGATGAACGAAGCGGCAAAGGCCGCCGGTGACTCTGCGATTGTCACAGCCGTATTTCTCGTCGATTGGAACGGCCAAAAAGTTAGAGCGACGAACGTCGACCTTCTCGACTTCTTCGCCGACCGCCTCAAAGTTCACCTGAAGGAAAAGGGCGCCCGCCACGACCTCATCGATGCCGTGTTCGCCCTCCCCGGACAGGACGACCTCGCCCTCGTCGTCAAGCGCGTCGAAGCCCTCGGCGCGTTTCTCGGCACCGACGACGGCGCCAACCTGCTCGCTGGCGTCAAGCGGGCGTCCAACATCCTCACCATCGAGGAGAAGAAGGACGGGACGAGCTATTCCGGCGAACCCGACGGCGAGTTGCTGTCCGAGCCGGCCGAACGCGCCCTCGCCGCGGCCATCGCCAAAGCCAAGTTCGATACCGGTGCCGCGATCGCAGTCGAGAACTTCACCGGCGCCATGAACGCCCTCGCCGAACTGCGCGCTCCGGTGGACGCCTTCTTCGACAAGGTGACTGTCAACGTCAACGATCCGGCCCTTCGCAAAAATCGATTGAAACTGTTATCCGAAATCCGCGACGCTACGCTCAATGTGGCCGATTTTTCGCGCATTTCCGGCTGATCCGTGCCGTTTCAGTTCGTTGACACCAAGTGTCAACTTTGCGGTTCTCTATTACGGAGCTGATAAGAAAAATTGACCGGGATCAGGTGATCCTTGCGTCAGCCCGTCCCGTTATCAGTGTAGACGCAAACCAAACGGTGTCCGGCATCCCCCGGCGCCGACCTCTCCGCGATGGACAAGATGGACGAAGGGAAGACGCTCCACTTCGAGTTCGCCGATGGCGCCCGAACACCTCAGCCGGTGGCCGCGATCAGCGCCAACGGAACCAATGGGCCCCACGGCGCTCCGGCGAAACGCCACAAGCCCGAAAAGCTCATGCGGCTGCTTTCGGAACGTAACCTGAAGCTGCTCAAGATGATCCGGACGGCGGAACCCAAGACGCTCGCCGAACTATCCCGGCTCTCGGGCCGGCCCAAGGCGAGCCTCACGCGGACGCTGGCCCGTCTTTCGGATCTCGGCATTGTCGTGCTCGTGAAATCCAAGGGCCGCGGCAAGATCCCCAAAGTCGCCTGCGATCGCGTGCGCCTGGAAGTCAGCCTGCTGCCCGAAACGGACGGCCCTTCCGGTAACGCCTGACGAAGTCTCGACACGATCAGAGCGGCGTCCGACCCCGGGCGCCGCTCTGTTCAATTTAACGTGGCAAGATTTGCGGCGAAAGCTGGCCGATCGAACCGGTCCGCGCCCTCTCAGAAACGGACCAGACGGTGCACCCCGCATGACCGGACCGGCCAGCTCACCACAGTCTTTGATAGCGCGAGGCCGGGCTGATGAGTCATCAAAAAATGTGTCGACTCTCTACCGGACGATGTACCTCCGCAGACATGTGCCGCATTATCAAGATGCTGGCCGATCACACTGCGCGGCGAGTGTCTGACCTACCGCAATTTTGACTTTACAAACCGTCGACCGGGCGATGCCAGCTTCAAACCACCGCGTCGTCCCGAGAACTGTCGGCGTCTTCGAACGCAGCCGTGGCCACGAGCCAGGTCTCCTCGGCCTCGATCAGAGCCTTGGCGATCAGACCCCGTTCGATTGTCATCTTCTGAGCCCGCTGAGGATCGCCATACAGCGCCGGATCGCCGAGAGCCGCATCGCACCTGGCGAGGTCAGAACTCAGTTTCTCCACACGCTTCTCCGCATCCTGCATCGCCTTCTTCAATGGCGCGAGTTGCTGGCGCTTCTGGGCCGAAGCGCGGCGCTGCGCAGACCGGTCCGCGCGCCCGTCCGCCGGATCTCCGGCGCGCCCGCTCCGGCGCGTCCCGGCGCCGCGCACCGAGAGAAGCTCCGCACGATAGCTGTCCATGTCTCCGTCATAGACCGAGACGGTCCCGTCCTTGACGATCCAGAGCCGGTCGGCCGTGGCCTCGACCAGATGCCGGTCGTGACTGATCAGAATGACGGCGCCCTCGTACTCCGCCAGCGCATGGATCAGCGCCTCGCGGCTGTCGATGTCGAGGTGGTTTGTCGGTTCGTCGAGGATGAGCAGATGCGGCGCATGGAACGCCGTCAGAGCCAGCAAGAGACGGGCCTTCTCGCCTCCCGAAAGGTTCGCGCACTTGGTATCGGCCTTGTCCGAACCGAAACCGAATGCGCCGAGCTTGGCGCGGCGTTGCGCTTCGGTCGACTCCGGCATCAGCGTCAGCATGTAATCGTAAGGCGTCGCCGATGGGTTGAGATCATCCAGCTGATGCTGCGCGAAATAGCCGGTCGTAACCCGGTTTGCGCCATACACATTCCCCGAGACCGGCGCGAGCCGCCCGGCCAGAAGCTTCGCGAAAGTAGACTTGCCGTTTCCGTTCTGTCCGAGGAGCGCGATGCGGTCGTCCTGATCGATCCGCAAATTGAGACGCTGGAGGATCGGCGTTCCCGTCTCGTAGCCCACAGCCGCCTCTTCCATGCGGATCAGCGGACTGGCCAGCATCTTCTCTGGGTTCGGCAGAAAAAACGGCACGACACGATCTTCCATTTGTGCCGCGATGGGCTGCATCCGGGCCAGAGCCTTGACCCGGCTTTGCGCCTGCTTCGCCTTGGATGCCTTCGCCTTGAAACGGTCGATGAACGCCTGAATGCGCCGCTTCTCGTCGTCCTGCTTCTTCTTCAGCTTCAGTTCGAGCCGCTGCTTTTCCCGTCGTGTTTCTTCGAAGTCGTCGTATCCGCCCGAATAAAGTGTGAGCTTGCCGCGCTCCAGATGCAGGATCGCGCCGGGCACCGAGTTCAGGAGATCACGGTCGTGGCTGACGATGACCACGGTATGCGGGTAGGACTTCAGATAGCTTTCGAGCCACAGCGTGCCTTCAAGGTCCAGGTAGTTCGTCGGCTCGTCGAGAAGAAGTATCTCGGGCTCGAGAAAAAGTACGGCAGCAAGTGCCACGCGCATACGCCACCCGCCGGAATATTCCCGGCAAGCGCGCCGCTGCGCACGCTCGTCGAATCCGAGACCGGAGAGGATCGTCGCCGCTCGCGACGGAGCGGAATGGGCATCGATGTCCGTCAATCGGAGCTGGATCTCTCCGATGCGGTTGGCGTCGGTCGCCCGCTCCGCTTCGGCGAGCAGCGCGCTGCGCTCCCTGTCGGCATCCAGCACCCAATCGATGAGGCTCATCTCCCCGCCGGGCGCCTCCTGCGCCACATAGCCGATACGCGCGCCGCGGGACGTCGTGATGCTGCCCTCGTCGGCATGGAGATCGCCGGTGATGAGCCGCAGCAGCGTCGATTTGCCCGCACCGTTGCGTCCGACCAGGCCGACCTTGTGCCCCGTCGGAATGCCGGCGGTCGCGGCATCGAAAATCCGCTTGCCCTCGATGTGGTAGGTCAGGTCGTTGATGTGCAGCATGGCCGCATCGCTTAAAGGCTCCGTGCGCGCCTGTCACCCCGAAGACGCAGAACCGGCGGCATTCGAACCCGCACAGGGCGCCCCTGTGGACAGGGGCCATCGGGACTTTGACACCTTCGAGAACCCGCCCGACGACATTCAGATGAAAATCGTCGATTCGCGCATCAAGCCGACGTTCGAACTGGAAGCCGCTGAATTGGCCCTGGGGCGCGGTCCGGTCGCGGGCATCGACGAGGCCGGCCGCGGCCCCTGGGCAGGCCCAGTCGTCGCAGCGGCGGTAATCCTCGATCCAGATCGCATTCCGGCCGGCATCGATGACAGCAAGGCACTTGATGAGGACGCCCGCGAGATCGTCTACCGGCGGATCGCGGAGAGCGGTGCGATGATCGCCGTGGGCGTGGCCGACGTCGAACGCATCGATCGCGACAACATTCTCAATGCCACATACTGGGCCATGACCGAAGCGTTCCACGCGCTAGGCCAGAGACCCAGGCTCGCCCTCATCGACGGCAACCGCGGACCACGCCTGCCGTGCGAAATGCGTCCGATCGTCAAGGGCGACGCCAAATGCCTGTCCATCGCCGCGGCCTCGATCGTCGCAAAGGTCACGCGCGACCGCATGATGATCGCCCTCGAACGAGAGTATCCCGGATACGGGTTCGGGCGGCACAAGGGCTACGGCACGCCCGAGCATAAGGACGCCCTACAGCGCCTCGGCGTCTGCCCATTGCATCGCCGCTCGTTTCGCCCCATCCAACTGGCGCTCGGACTGGCCAGCGACGTCGCCTGAACGGGCGGCGCGGCCCAACGTCCCGGGAAGACTGCGAATACTGGTCGGCCTGTGGCAGCCCGGTCCGGGACAACGCCCCGCAACTGTTGTATTGGCGCGCGAGTGGTTTCGTTTGCTGCGGGGGTAGCGTAATGGCGTCGACCGGCACCAGTGAGGGGGGCATCCTCTCGTCCATCAAGGCCGCCTTCTATTACGTGCTCGGCCGCAATACCCTCATCGGCATCGCCTCTCTCATGCTTCTCGTGCTCTCCGGCTATGCCACATGGCACGGCATGAGAGACTTCATCGTCGGCGTCTCGCAAGGCGCCGCAGCTCCCGCCCAGGGGCTTTCGCTGTCCAGCCACGTGCTCGTCATCGGCGTCGTCGTGGCGCTCACGTTTCTGATGTGGCTTTCGCTGCGCGAAGTATTCGGAGCCAAGCGCAAGTTCACCGACCGTCTTGTGATGCTCGTGATGTATCTCTTCCTGGCGCTGTGGTCGGTCGGTTTCGGCTACGGCTTCTGGTGGAGCCTCATTTCGGGCGAGGAAGCGACCCGCACCGGCCTTGCAGGGCTCCAGGAAGATGCACGCGATGCCGCGTCGGCGGTGGCAGCCCGCCTCGATGCGGTCAAGGCGCAGCTCGACAACGTCGTCACATGGTCCGACAGCCAGATGTTGCGCGAGGAAACGAGCGGCGGCAGCTGCGGCACGTCCTCGGGCGCCGGCCGAGGCCCACTCTACAACGCCCGCATGAGTGTTCGCGACAGCGTTGCGACCCTGCGCGATGGCATGACCCGCGCGTGGCTCGAACCTGTTCGCGTCGATATCGAAGAGCTGCGCGCCGCCGCGTCGACGCTCGAAGGCGCGACCTATGAAGAGCGCCAGCGCGCTTTCGAAGCCAAGGCATCGGAAATCCGCGGGCGGGCGCGCAACATTGCCGCCCGCTCCAACGAACTCGGTAAGTCCACGGCCGCC
>JBLMYE010000209.1:0-6311 GCA_050258115.1 Deltaproteobacteria bacterium
GCAGGACCGCATCGCCGCGGAATCGAAGACTGTCACCCTTCCGCCGCCTGCCAAGGTGGAAACGGCACCGGCCGCCCCGGCGGCCGCCAAAGTGGAAGTGCCGCTGCAATCCCCGCCGCAGGCGCAGCGCGAGACGAAGCAGGCCATCGTGGCAACGCCACTGCCGTCGGTGGAAGCCAAACCCGTGGCACCGTCGCCGGCTGTGCCCGTCGCGCAGCCCGATACGGTGCCCCCGTACGTGCCGCCAGGACCGGCGACACCATCAGTACAGGCGCAAACCGAACCGGCTCAGGCCTTGGTCGCGACCGAGCCTCCCCAGATCGCCGCGCCGGCATCCGGGGACACTGAGCCACACCTCCAGCAGATGGCTGCACTCAATGCCGCGCCGGCTCCCGCCGCGACAGCCGCAGCCACGTCATCACCGGCAACGTCCACCAGCCCCCAACAGCCGTCCGACGCGGCGCTCTCGCCAGCAGGTCAAAACAGGCCTCGATCGGGAGAAGCGGTCGCGGCCGTCTCACCCCCCGTCGCTGAAAAGCCGGTAGACGCTGTCCCGCCCGCCGCGCCGAAGGACGGCGTGATCTCGGTCCTCTCCGAGGACAAGGACATGAACGCGGCCATCGAGAAGGCGCGGGCTTCGATCGGTGTTTTCTGGAAGAGCTACGACGGACCGGCGGCGAACGAGACCGATCACGCACTGAAAGTCGCCATCTCAGGCAACGGAACGACCGAGCATTTCTGGCTCACCCGGATCAGGCGCGAGGGCGACAAGTTCTCCGGCGTCATCAGCAACCGGCCGCAGAGCGTGACATCCGTGAAGCTCGGCCAGCGTTATGAGTTCACCGCTGAAACGGTGTCCGACTGGACGTTCAAGCGCAACGGAAAGCTGGTCGGCAACGAGACGATGCGGGCGCTTCTCCCTCGCATGCCGCAAGAGCAGGCGGCCGTCTACCGGCAGATGTACGAAACGCCCTGATCGCGCGGAAGCAGCTGGCGCCGCCCGGCTGCGTTCGTCTCAGCCGGCAAGAGCCGCCTTCAGTTTCGCGGCGTTCTGCGCGAGCACCGCGCCATCCTCCATGCCGCGCGCATGTGTCTTGAGCGACACGCCTTCGTGACGGGGGATGACGTGAAAATGAAGATGGAAAACCGTCTGCCCAGCCGGCGCCTCGTTAAACTGAATGACCGTGATCCCATCCGCCGCGAATGCCGTTTTGGCGGCCTGCGCGATCTTCTGGACGACGGGCAGTACCTTCGCGAGAACTGCGGGATCGGCGTCGAGGAGATTGCGCGACGGCGCTTTCGGGACGACGAGCGTATGGCCTGACGCCTGGGGCATCACGTCCATGAATGCAACCACGTCGTCGTCCTCGTAGACGCGATGCGAAGGAATTTCGCCGCGCAGGATCTTGGCGAAAATGTTCCCGTTGTCGTAAGCGACGGACATAATGCGTCATCCTTGAAGATCGGAATTCCAGCCACGGGCTTAGGGGAGGGGTGCGGCCGCCGTCAAGGCGTCTGCATAGTTCTCAGGCTCAGTCCTGTTCTTCTGCCATGAACTTCTTATAGGGTGCGTAGTCAGTAAGAAGGCGGTTCGTCTGTTCGACCGCTTCCCGTTCCTCGATGAGAAAGCGGGCGACCGCCTTTCCAAGCCCGGGGTCCGCGAACCAGTGCGCGGAATAGGTGGTCACGGGGTCATAGCCCCGCGCCAGTTTGTGTTCACCCTGCGCGCCGGCCTCGACGCGCGTTAGTCCGTGCGCGATCGCATAGTCGATGGCGCGGTAGTAGCACAGCTCGAAGTGGAGGTAGGGTACATGCTCCGTCGCGCCCCAGTACCGCCCATAGAGACAGTCGCCCCCGATGAGGTGCAGCGCGCCGGCAATTGGACGGCCGCCACTTTTGGCGAACATCAGCAGGCACCGTCCGGACATGGCCTGCCCCAGTTCCGAAAAGAAACGCCGGTTCAGATAAGGCCGCCCCCATTTGCGCGCGCCCGTGTCCATGTAGAAGGCGTACATGGCATCCCAGTGCGCCTCGGTGATATCCGCACCCGTAACCTCCTCGATGGAAAGGCCGGCCACCGCTTCGGCGCGTTCCTTACGCACCATTTTGCGTTTGCGCGAGGCGAGGCTGGCCAGGAAATCGTCGAACGTCCGATAGCCTCGGTTGCGCCAGTGAAACTGCTGGCCCGTCCGCTGCAGTAATCCGATCGAGCCGAGCCGCTCCCAGGCGTCGCGATCGGGAAAGGTGATGTGCAGGGACGAGGCGCCGATCCTTTCGGCGAGTGCAAGGCCCGCGGATACGAGAAGGCGTTCTGCCGTCAGGCGATCGGTCTCCGGAGCAACGAGGAGGCGCGGTCCGGGAACCGGCGTGAAGGGGACGGCGACTTGCAGCTTGGGATAATACCGGCCACCGGCCCGATGATAGGCATCGGCAAACGCATGATCGAAGACGTACTCCCCGCGGCTGTGCGACTTCACGTAGAGCGGCATCGCCGCCTCGACAATGCCTTCGCCGTTTTCCAGAAGAATGTGCTGCGGCAGCCATCCGGCCTCAGGCCCCGTGCTGCCGGAACGTTCCAGAGACGCCAGAAATCCGTGAGCCACGAATGGGTTGAAGCGGTCCGGATCGGGGTTTGCGATGCGGTCCCATTGTGCTGCCGGAATGTCTTCGATCCGGCCGGTTACTCGAGCTTCGCGGGTTCCGCCGTCGTCCATCCATTGGCCTCCGGTACAGCCATTCCTATATCATACTCCGGTCATTCGAGCCGGATCACGAGAGGGCGTCAGAAGATGCGCAAGTTTTGGGGTTCAAAGAGGCCGGCAGGCCGGCTCGCGCTATTGGTCGCGTTCGCGATCGCCTCGTCGGCGGGACTGGCCCTGGCCAACGACGGCGAGGGCGTGAAGGTTCCGCGCAAGTCGATGTTCAACAATCTGGTCTCCGCCGACAGCGTCGAGAAGTCGGCGGCGCTCCAGTATAGTCAGATGACTCGCCAGGCCTTCCAGCAGCGCAAGCTGCTACCTGCGAACGATCCGCGCACCATTCGCGTGCGCCGCATCGCCAAGAACATGCTGCCGTATACGAAGAAGTTCAACGACCGGTCCGACAAGTGGGATTGGGAAGTGAACGTCTTCGACAGCCCCAATATCAATGCCTTCTGCATGCCGGGCGGCAAGATCGCCGTATTCACCGGCATCATCGACAAGCTGCAGCTGACCGACGACGAATTGGCGGTCATCATCGGGCATGAAATGGGCCACGCGCTCTGGGAACACGCCCGTGAGCGCACGGCGAAAGTGAACATCACGAACATCGGCAGCCGGCTTGTCGGCGGGCTTCTCTTCGGACAGGCCGGTGAACTTGTCGGCGCGGCGGGTTCCAGTCTTGCCGCCCTGAAGTTCTCCCGTAACGACGAGACCGAGGCCGACCTCATCGGCATGGAACTGGCGGCGCGCGCCGGATACGATCCGCGTGCCGGCATTACGCTCTGGCAGAAGATGTCGAAAGCCGCAGGTGGCGCACCTCCTCAGTGGCTCTCCACGCATCCGTCCGGCTCGGCGCGGATCAAGACGTTCCAGGATAATCTGAAGGATGTGATGCCGCTCTACGAGCGGGCGCGTGCCGCCCGCAGCGGGCCGCAGTGAATTTATGAGCCGCAACCCCTTCGAGTGGGGGCTAGCTGCCGGTATGCGCCAAAATGGCTGTGACCTCCGGACCCTCGAAGATGGGTGCGTCGGCGTGAACACCGGCAAGCGCCAATTCGTCCCGTGTTCGCACGGTCCAGGCGAAGACCGGCAGGTTGTCGACCTCACGCACATAGCGTGTGACGGGCGTCGGCAGGGACTTCACGTGATAAGCAAAGAACGACGGCGCCGCGGGACCGGATTCGAGCAGATTTGAAAGAGCGAATGCCCGATCGTCATCGATACGGTCGCGCCACCACGTCTCACCATGCTCGTCTTTGTATCCACCTGAGACGATACCGCGCGGAATTTCGGTCGCGAGTTCCCGCATCACGGTCATCACATCCGGGTCGAAGGAGGTGAAAACGATGTCGCCGGCGTAATCGATGGCCTGTTGCGCGATTTCTGCCAGGAACGGGATGTCAGGCGGGTCCCATTCGCTTTTGATCTCCACCATGAGCGGCACTTTTCCTGCGACGAGGGCGAGCAGATCCTCAAACAACAGAACGCGGTGATTGCCGGCCCGTATCCTGAGCGAGAGCACCTCGCTGCGGTCCATCTGCGAAATGAGCCGCTCGCCGCCGATCAGCCGCTCGATCCCGGTGTCGTGGAACACGACCGGCAGCCCGCCTCGTGCCGGCCTTAGATCGCACTCGATTCCATAGCCGGCAACGATCGCCGCTTCGAAGGCCGCGGCCGTGTTCTCGACGCAGGCCCGCTTGAGGTCGTGCAGTCCCCGGTGGGCGATGGGTCTCAGGAACGAGCGGGGGAGCATTGCAGAGCCGCCGTCAGGAGATGAGCAGAACGGCGTCGACCTCCACGGCCGTGTTTGCCGGCAGGCCGGACACACCGACCGCGGCGCGCGTGTGGCGGCCCTTGTCGCCCAGAACCTCGACCATGAGGTCGGACGCACCGTTGATGACCTTCGGATGGTCGGCGAATCCCGCGGGCGAATTGACGAAGCCCGTGAGCCGCAGGACCTGCGCAATGCGGTCGAGCGTCCCGAGCGCCGCCTTGGCTTGCGCAAGAATGTTGAGAGCGCACAAGCGTGCAGCCGCCTGTCCTTCCTCGACCGTAAGATCGCCCCCCACCGAACCCGTCACGACCGTGCCGTCGGCGGCTTTCGCGATCTGTCCGGATATGAACAGGAGTTGCCCGGCTTGCAGAGCGGGCACGTAGTTCGCGACCGGATTGGGCGCCGGCGGAAGATCGAGCCCCAGTTTCGCCAGTCGTGCCTCGATCTCTCCGGCCATGCGGTATCTCCTTGAAGCTCCGGTATGAAATTCATAGGTTGTTGGAGACGTTGTCGGCCGAACGGGCGACGATTGCAACTGCCGGAAGGTAAGGCCATGCACCGGGGAAAACATACTTGCGCGCAATGGCGATCGGCCAGCGTCCTGGTATTGGCTGCGATGGGGGGCGTTGCCCTGCCCGCCGGCGCGCAGATCGTGGCGCCCGTCTCTCCCGCCGTAACCCTGCAGCCCCATCGTGCGGTGTACGACGTTTCGTTGGACGAAACCGGCCCGGCAATGAGTATCAGCAGTATCTCTGGCCGGGTCGTCTACGAGTTGATGGGGAGCTCGTGCGAGGGCTACGCGCAGAACATGCGCTTCGTGACGGAAACAACGACGACCGACGGCCAGACGTCCATGACGGATTTGCGAACCTCGAGCTGGGAAGACTCAGCGGCTCGGCGGATGCGCTTTTCCTCTTCCACCTATGGCAATGACCAACTCGCCGAACAGACGCAGGGAACGGCCACCAAGATCGATGGCGGGGGCAAGCCCGGGTCGAAGCACCCGCCGGCGGCAAAGCTTCCTGAAGCGGCAAGCGGGGGCAGCAACGCGCTCGCCGTCGAATTGACGAAGCCCGAACGGCAGTCGGCGCGCATCGACGCGCCCGTCTATTTTCCGATCGATCATTCGATCGCATTGATCCGGCAGGCGAAGTCCGCCGGCCGGGTCTTCTCCGGCAACCTCTACGACGGATCCGAGGGCGGCCAGAAATACTTCTTCACGGCGGCCTCGATCGGCAAAGTCTCGGCCAATGAGCATTTGAGCGCGGTACCGAAGTTCTCCGGAGACCCGAAAAAGTTGCAGGGTTTGCGCTCATGGCCGGTGTCCATCGCCTACTTCAAACCCGAGGAGCGCCATTTCGACCAGTTGCCGCTCTACGAAATGAGTTTCCGATTCCATGAGAACGGCATCACGACGAACCTCGTGATCGATCATGGCGACTATCGCCTGAAGGGCGAGCTGAAAGAGCTGACCCTTATCGAGCAGAGCGCCTGTCCCTAGCCCTGGTAGCCGGTCAGATTTCCGCCGGCCACAGCCAGGCGGCTCCGCGCACGCCGCCGGCGTCGCCCCACCTAGGTGGCACGACGCGCACACTCGTATCCTCCCCGAAAATGTGCGGCGCGATCAGACCGGGGAGCACGTCGTAAAGGTGGGCGAGGTGGCACAGCCCGCCCCCGATCACCACGACATCCGGATCGAGCACGTTGACCAGCGCACCGAGGCCCCGCGCCAGCCGGCCGGCATGCCGGTCGAGCGAGGCGCTTGCGGCGGCGTTCCCGGCCGCGGCCTCGCGTGCGATGTCGGCCGCGTCGCGCGTTTCGCCCGTCACGCGGGC
>JBLMYE010000210.1:0-6850 GCA_050258115.1 Deltaproteobacteria bacterium
CGATCTTTTCGGGCAGATCGGCGAGGGTCTGGAGTTCGGCGCGGGTTTCGCTCAGCCGTTCATCGAGGCTCTTGATCTGCTGTTCCGCTCCGCTCTGGCGCGTGGTCCAGCGTTGACGGTCGGCCATCGCGGCGGACCGGCGCTCGGCGTTGAGTTGACGTTCGCGGCGGAGTGCCTGGAGGCGCCCGCGCGCTTCGCCTGCGGCACGGCGGGCGGCCTGTGCCGTTTCGTGGGCAGCGTTGGCGACCGGTTCGAGGTTTTCGGACTTTGCCTCGTCGTCCCGCGACGCTTCCGCTTCAGCGAGGCGCGCGCGGGCTTCGGCAAAATCAGCCGCGAGCCTCTCCTTTGCGGCGGCGACGGCGGCGAGCTTGGTTTCCGTCTCGCGGGCCTGCTTTTCGATGACGGTCAGACGATTGCGGGTTTGCGCGAGTTCGGCCTGCGTCTGCCGCCATTCAGCGCGCAGGAGGCGTTCGTCGTTCTGGGCGCTGGCATGGGCTTCCACGGACGCCGCTTCCGCATCGAGCAGGCTCGCCGCGTCGGCGCGTGCGGCGTGCTCGCGCTCCTCGATATCGGCCATGCGATTGCGTTCGGCGAGGCGCTGAGCCGCGAGTGTGGCGCCGCCGCTGGTCGCGACGTAGCCGTCCCACCGCCAGAGATCACCGTCGACGCTGACGAGACGCTGTCCGGCCGCCAGATGCTTTTGAAGTCCGGGGCCATCTTCCTGTGCCACAACCCCGATCTGCGACAGGCGGCGCTGAAGTTCGGGCGGTGCATCGACATAGCGGCTCAGAGGTTCGGCGCCCTGCGGGAGTGCGGGATCGATGGTTTCGATATGCAGAAGACGCCAATGGACCGGCGCGTCGTCGGCGACGGGCGCGGTGAGATCTTCGCCGAGAGCGGCGCCAAGTGCAGCCTCGTAACCGGGCGTGACGCTGATGGAATCGACGATGGGCGGGAGATCGTCGTCGCGGACGGGGATCAGGAGCTTGGCCAGAGTCTCCCGCTCCGTCTTAAGGGTCGACAACAGCAGACGAGCGGATGCGGCCGCGTCCCGGTGCTTTGCGGCAAGTTCTGCAGCAGTCGTGACGCGTTGCTCGGCTTCGTGGATTTCACTTTCCAGCCGGGCCGAGCGATCCGTTAGGATCTGGCCGCGTTCGGTGGTCGTCTGGAGTTCGACGACATCGGGCGCCCGGCCCTGGATCTCGCGTGTTTGAGCTTCGAGGGATGCGGCCTGCCGCTCGAGCCGTTCGATGGCAGCGCGGCGCTCGACGACGGCGGTTTCGAGGCTGCGCCGGCGTGCGCGCTGTTCGGCGGCCCGGTGGGTGATGTCGGCCAGCGCTTTCTCGGCCGCGTCCAGTTTGCCTTCGAGATCGGCGAGTTCCGCGGTCGCCTTCTCCTCTTGCGACGCGGCTCCCGTTTCCGCCTCGCTCAGCGCGGCGAGATCCTTGTCGAGACGCGCGATGATGTCGCGCGCTTCGGAGATCGCATGCGTTTCCCGGGCAATGTCGCGTTCGAGATGCGACTGGCGGTTAGCGAGCTCATTCGTCCGTTGGCGTGCCCGCTCGGCTTCCTTTTCGAAGGTTTCCTGTTCGATCCTGAGACGATGGAGCGCTGCGGCCTTCGCGGCTTCCGCCTCGCGCAACGGCGGCAGATGTTCGGCCAATTCCGCTTCGACGCGCAGGGCTTTCGATTCAGCCTCGGTCGCGAGGCCCAGGCGCGCGGTTGCATCGAGCAGGTTTTTTTCTTCCTGATCGACGCTGGCCTGGGCTTCGGCCCACGCGAGATGGAACACGAGGGCTTCGGTGCGGCGGATTTCCGCCGAAAGCTCCTTGTAGCGGCGCGCCTGGCGGGCCTGCCGCTTCAGGCTTTCGATCTGGGAGGTGAGGCCACCCATGATGTCGCCGAGGCGGGCCAGATTGTTCTCGGCGGCTTTCAGGCGCAGTTCGGCCTCGTGGCGACGGCTGTGCAGTCCCGCGATGCCGGCGGCGTCTTCCAGCACGCGGCGGCGCTGTTCGGGTTTGGCGTTGACGATTTCGGAGATCTGGCCCTGGCGAACGAGCGCCGGGGACCGCGCACCCGTGGCTGCGTCCTCGAACAGGATCTTTACATCACGGGCACGCGCTTCCCGGCCGTTGATGCGATATGCGGAGCCGGCCTCACGCTCGATACGGCGGGTGATCTCGATGACGTCCTGATCGTTGAATTCGGCAGGAGCCTTACGCTCGGCGTTGTCGATGAAGATCGTGACTTCCGCGGAATTGCGGGCCGGGCGGTTGTTGGTTCCCGAAAAGATGACGTCGTCCATGGCGGCGGCGCGCATGGATTTGTGGGACGTTTCGCCCATGACCCAACGCAGCGCCTCGAGAAGATTGGACTTGCCGCAGCCGTTCGGTCCCACGACGCCCGTGAGCCCGGCCTCGACGACCAGTTCGGTCGGCTCGACGAACGACTTGAAGCCCAGGAGACGGAGGCGATTGATCTTCATTGGGCTGCGGTTCTTCCCCCGTGGACCGAAAAGAGTTCGGGCAAACTGCAACGTGCGCCGCGCCGGCGCCGCCATGCGAACGCTCGTCTCAGCGCGCGGGAGCCGCGTTCGCGGTGGCCGCCGGCCCACCGGTCAACAGCGGATCGACCTTGCCGCGGATCTCGGCCATCGTCAGCGTGCTCTTCACCCGCTGGTTCTGGATGAAGAAATTGGGCGTTCCGATGATGCCGAGCGTGCGGCCACGGTCCTTCACGCGCTTCAACCCGTCGATCATGGCCTGATTCTGCAAGCAGCGATCGAACTCAGGCCGGGTCATCCCCACTTGTTGAGCCACGGCGAAAATTGGGTCGAGGCGCACCTCCTGGGAAACCCATGAGGCCTGTTGTTCAAGAAATTTGCCATAGAGTTCGAAGTACTTGCCGGGTTCCGCGCAGCGCAGGGCGATCGTCGCGGTCCCGGATGTCTTGCCGATCGGGAATTCGCGCAGGACGTAGCGAACCTTACCAGTGTCGATGTATTCGCGCTTCAGTTGAGGGAAGACATCGCGGTGGAACGCCCGGCAGTGCGGGCAGGTCAGGGACGCATACTGGACGATGGTCACAGGTGAATCGGTGCGACCCAGATACATTTCCGGCAGATCGGGCCCCGGGGCGAGAACCTCGGCGAGCGTGGGGTTCTGAATGATCTGGCGCGCGCCGGCCGTAGGATCCGGCAATTCCGCCAGCGGGTTGTGTCCTGCAACGGGGGCATCGGCCGTGACCGTTGCGGAGGTGCCGGCGCCGCCGCTGATGGCCGGGGCGCCGGAGTTGGTACATGCCGCGACGAGGACCGCCGCCGCGAGCGGCACGAGGATTCCAGTGCAAAGGTCCCGTGCCGTGCGCGGCCTCATTTCAGAAGAGGTTCCAGTACCTTGTCGAAGCCTTCGATGGTCGGCGGCTCGGTCAATTTCTTGCCGTTGATGAAGAAGGAGGGCGTCGCGCTGACACCGAAAGTCTCGGCGGCACGGGTCCGAATGGCCGTCAGCTTGTCGAGAAGCGCCTGATCGGTGAGGCACTTGTCGAAGCTCTCCTGGGTGAAGCCGGCCTGCTTGGCGATCTCGAACAGCTTCGGGGTGGGGTTTTCCTTCACGTAGGCCCAGTCCGCCTGAGTTTCGAAAAGGGCACTGATAAGGGGCAAGCTCTTTTCGCCGCCGGCGCAGCGGGCCAACATGGATGCTGCGAAGGCGCGGGGGTCGAGCGGAAACTCGCGGAAGACGAGCCGGACTTTGCCAGTATCGACGTATTTCGTCTTGAGTTCGGGAAGGACCTTCGTGTGGAAATTCTTGCAGTGGCCGCAGGTCATCGAGGCGTACTCGACGATCGTGACCTTGGCATCCGGACTGCCCATGACAAGTTCGGGCAGTTCTGGCTGGTTCATCAGCGCTTCGACGGCCACCTCGGTCGGGCCATCGCCGGGACGGGCCAGCAACGGCTGAGTGGTGGTGGCGGCAACGGTGCCAGCAAGGGCGAGCGCGAGGGCCGCGCGGCGGTGGAGGCTAATTTCAGCGAGGAAGGTCTTCACGTGCGGCTCCTGATCGTTCCCGTTCCGGCGTCTTCGGCAGGTTCCGGATCGGTGTCCAGGGCCGTAGCACGCGGTCTCCGCCGCATTAAGGCAGAAAACGGCCGATTGCCAACTGAATAGCCCGTAATCCGCGACATCGCCGCTGCCATCAGCGTGGGCGCGAGGCAGCTTTGACGCCGGCCTCCATGCGGGAAAGGGCCTCAGCGAGGCGGTCGCCGTTTGGGGCTTCGGGGCGGACCGGCACACGCGAAGCGGTCTTTGGAGCGATCTCCGGCGGGCGGGAGGGGAGCGGCGCCTGAAGGATACGAAGCTCGGTCACGGCCCGATAGCCGAAATAGGCATTGATCCGCTCCACGATCTGACGGGAGCGATAGTCCACATCGAGGGCGCGGGCCGGATCGACCCGCAGCACCAGGGTGGCGCCGCGCCGGGTGCCGGAGTCGTTCGCCAATTCGGGCGCTTCGACACCGCGAGGCCAGACGACTCGTTCCGGGGCCGTCCATTGGGCAACGTCGGTGCCGGCGATACGCGGCCAATCCGTGATCAGCGACGCCGTCGAGAAGCCGAAGTTTTCGAAGGCTTTACGGGTGAGCCCCGGCACGAAGGCGCCGACGGCCTTGCCGGGCGAGACGCGGCCGCGTGCCGCCGATGGCTGGTACCGGGCGGGGGCGATTGCGCCGCTCCAGGCGGGTCTCGGAGGGCTTTTGCGATCGTTTCTCGACATTGGAGGACTTACGAAGTTGGTTTGCGCTTCGATGCGCTGTCACTACCATCAGGAGGCTGATTCGCGTTTCAAGCGAAGGGGAGCGGCGTGACGCTCGTGGCCCGAAAGCAACTGCCGCTCCGGCCGGCCGGTCCGGACACCGTCGAAGCCTTGCTGGCGTGGTACGACGCGGAACGGCGCGACCTGCCGTGGCGCGCCAAGGGGCGAAAGCGCCCTGATGCCTATCGGGTCTGGCTCAGCGAAATCATGCTGCAGCAGACCACGGTCAAGGCGGTCATCCCCTATTTCGAGAAATTCGTGGCGCGCTGGCCGTCGGTCGCCGATCTCGCGGCGGCGCCGCTGGACGAAGTTCTCGCGATGTGGGCGGGGCTCGGGTACTACTCGCGGGCGCGCAATCTGCATCGTTGCGCGATTGCGGTGGCCGAACGCCCCGATGGGCAGTTTCCCAAGACGGAAACTGAGCTTCTCGAATTGCCGGGAATTGGGCCCTATACGGCGGCTGCCATCGCAGCCATCGCCTTCGGGGTGCCGTCCACGCCCGTCGATGGAAACATCGAGCGCGTCGTGTCGCGCCTGTTTGCCGTTACTCATCCGCTGCCCGCCGCCAAGCGCGAGATCAAGCGGCTCGCGGCGACGCTCACTCCGGCCAAGCGGGCGGGCGACCATGCACAAGCGATGATGGATCTCGGCGCAACCGTGTGCACGCCGAAGAGGCCGTCCTGCCTCATGTGCCCGCTGCAGCAGGATTGCCATGCCCACGCCCGCGGCATCCAGGAGACGCTGCCGCGGAAAAGTCCCAAGGGCGAACGGCCCGTTCGCTATGGAACGGCGTTTCTGGTTCTGCGCGAAGATGGTGCGGTGCTTCTGCGCAAACGCCCGCCGGCCGGACTGCTGGGCGGCATGCTGGAGGTGCCGTCGACCGACTGGTCGGATACCCTGATGCCCGCCGACATGGCGATGGCGGCCGCGCCGGTGCGTACGGAATGGTGGCCTGTCACCGGCGGGGTCGTTCACATCTTCACGCACTTCCGGCTCGAGTTACAGGTCGTGCGTGCGATCGTGCCGCCGGAGACGCCGTTGACGTTCTGGGCTGAACCGGATCGCTGTGTCTGGATCGCGCGACGTGACCTGCACAAGGCGGCGCTGCCCTCGGTCATGCGCAAGGTTATCGCGCATGCCCTGAAAGAGCAGTGATCAGCCCGGAGCCCGGGGTGTGACCCGTTCGAGCGAGATGCGGATCAGATCGGCGGTGCGTTCGACGCCGAGCTTCTCCTTCAGTCGTGTGCAGGTGTTGGCGACGGTCTTATAGGCGATGCCAAAGGTTCGGGCGATTTCGTTCAGGCTCTTGCCTTCCCCGAGAAGCCGGAGGATTTCGGCCTCGCGATTGGTGAGGGCGCTCAGCGGATCGCCTTCGACGGGGTTCAGAACCATGTCGCTGGCGAGGCGCTTGTCGATATAGCGCCGGCCGTTGGCCGCGGCCTTGACGGCTTCGATCAACTCGTCGGCGCTGGCGCTCTTGCCGACGAAGCCGAGCGCGCCGGAGCGGAGCGCGCGATTGGCGTAGACGGGATCGGCGTGCATCGAGAACATGACGATGCGTGCATCGGGATCGGCACTGCGCAGACGGGTAAGAAGTTCCAGGCCGCTTCCGCCTGCCAGATTGATGTCGAGCACGACGACGGCAGGTTTTTCGCGCATGTAGACGTCGAAGCCGTCCTCCGCAGTGCCCGCTTCGCTGACCTCGCTATCGGGAAGGAGGGACAACAGGCGGCGCACACCCTGGCGCACGATGTCGTGGTCGTCGACTATCAGCAGTTTCATCGTCAGTTCGGTCTCATTGCAGTGTTTGGGTCGATGGCGCCACGGGAGATGGGCTGAAACCAGGTCCGTGGACCGGGATGGATACACGGACCTCGACGCCGCGCTTGTCCTCGCTATCGATGATCGTCAGCCGGCCGCCCAGAATCCTGGTGCGTTCCTGCATGCTGACGACGCCGAGGCTTCCAGTATTGCTGGTGGTTCCAAGTGTTCCGCCGTCGTTGGCTATCACGGCTTCCACGGTATCGCCCGAGCCCGATCCG